>JBAXON010000079.1:0-11927 GCA_037133255.1 Deltaproteobacteria bacterium | reverse complement strand
ATCCAGATGGGGCCCAACCCCAGGATGGTCACTTGGAAACAGTACCAGTAGCCCAGGCCGTAAAAGGCCAGAACCTCTGAGTACTCGCTGTTACGTGCCGTGTCCCACCGGCAATCCTGATCTCCCCCGGCGTACTGTTTGGGGGTGAGCAGTTTTGCAAAGATCTGTTCTTTGCCGATGAAATCGACAAACTCGCGGTACCAAAGCTTCTTGTTGTAGTCGTCGAGCAGTCTGGTCTTGCCCATCTTCTCAAAGAAAGCAATGGTTTTGGTCATGATGACTTTTGAGCCTTCATCGGCCATAAGGCTTTTGTACTTCTTGGGTTGGATCAATAAATTCATATAATTCTCCTTTTCTAGGGTATTTTCAGGAAATATTTTCTTATGTGCATTCCGCATACTTCCTTACACGAACATCTCCCAAAAGAAAAGAGTTTTGTAATACCAAGTTGCGTTCAAAAAATATGAATTTTTGAAAGCTTACTTGGTATTATGCCCGGTAAATCAACCTTGTAATATTTGATAGTTATGTGATATCCATTGACAAACGAAATCGTACTTTATACGCTACCAAATGAAAAAGGAAGTTCTATTAAGAATTAAGGAGGCTACAACATGAAGAAAGTATTGTTTTTTTTGGGACTGGTTACTATTCTTTGGGCATTTCAAGTTCAGGCAGCGGTATATGATCAGGATCTCTACAATCAACTGCCCGGTGTATGGAAATTTACCACCAGCGATGGACGCACAGGAAATATTATTTTCCCGGCTAAACTCTGGGAAAGCGGTTCTCATGTGCCTGCCACTATCGTTTTTGGAGGCACGGGGAAAAGCTTTACTTGGGGTTTTCGTGTTCCCGACTCTAATCGCAATTGGATAGACGGCAACCTGAGCTCACCGCTTCCGGCGCTACCAAAGGTCACCAAGTTTCTCCTCATCTTTAAAAAAGATGCAGCTGGAAAATGGATTTTTTCCGGTAATTTCTACGATACGAATATTAGTATCACTTATGGGAGCAAAAATTAACGAGAGTGCTGCGGCAAAATATGCTTATACAAAGCGCTAAAGAAAGTCGGGAGAAAGAATTAGTCCAATGAATAATGTCCATCACGTGCATTTGTTTGCCTCTGATATTGAAAAAAGTCTGTCATTTTATCGGGATGCCTTCGGCGGCAAAGTTGTTCTCGATGAAAACATGGCGGGAGCCAGAAATGTATTTATGCGAGTCGGGACTGGCCGCATTCACTTCTATGATCAGCCCCCCTCATTTTCGGGCAGAGGAAGCATTCATCACTTCGGGATACAAACCGATGATATCAATGGTGTTGTAGAAAAGCTCAAAGCTATGAATGTGCCTTTCACCAAAGGCATCACGGATATTGGTGTATGGAAATATATCATGGTTCCTGCACCCGACAATGTGCTCATTGAACTCTTTCAGGTCGATAAGAACTCGATTCCAAAAGAACTGCAGGACTATTTTGATTATAAGGAGAAACCATGAACGAACTAGTAAAGATTTCAATAGAAAATTCTGTGGCGGATGTCCGTTTCAACAGGCCTGAAAAATACAACGCTTTGAGCTTTGATATGATTGACGCCATGGCCGCCGCCATCAATCGATTGGCCAAGGAACCAGGTGTTCGGGTTGTTGTCATCTCCGGCGAAGGCAAGAGTTTCTGCGCCGGGCTGGATGTCGAGAACTTTGCGGCCCTGCTATCCGGAGAAAGTAAGTTTCCCAATCTTACGGATCGATACCAAAATCGGCCATCCAACATCTATCAGCATATTGGATATGGATGGAAAGAGCTCCCCGTGCCGGTAATAGCGGCCATTCATGGTGTTGCGCTAGGCGGTGGTTTCCAGATCGCCATGGGGGCTGACATTCGATTCAGCACGCCTGATGCCAAGTTCTCCCTCATGGAAATGAGATGGGGATTGATTCCGGATATGAGCGTTACTCAGACCATCCGCGATGTCGTGTCGATTGACGTGGCCAAGGAACTGATCTTTACGGGTAAAGTTATTCAAGGCGAAGAGGCGGCCCGATTGAAACTGGTGACGCACGTCTGTGAAAAACCCTATGAAGAAGCCATGGCCCTGGCCCGGGAGATCGCATCCAAAAATCCCGACGCCATTCGCGCGGCGAAAAAACTGATCAATGAAGTGTGGCATGGCGATTCCGGCCGCGGCCTGCTGATGGAATCCGAACTGATGATGACACTTATGGGGAGTCCAAACCAGCTGGAGGCGGTTACCGCAAGCTTTACCAAGCGTCCGCCCCAATTCAAGGATCCAGTCTGATCACGCAAAAGAAGATAGGGCTTATGAAATTTGATTTACCGGAAAACATTGCTGATCTGAAGAGAAGCAGGCATGAGAGGCGAACAAATATCTGGCGATTTGTTGTTTCAATTTGTGCCAGCTTTACGGCATTATACATGCCTCTTGAATATATCTTCAATTTTAAGCATGATTTAATTTTTTATATTTCGACGATATTTATTTCGCTGATATATATTATTGATATTTTCATCAGCCTGCTAAACACAAGATTTAAAAAAGGGGAAGAGGTTCTCGACAGGCATAATACACGTACCTATTATTTGAAACATTTTTTAGTTACCGATATTATTTCTGCTATTCCATTTGATTTATTTTTTAATCATCCTGTTTGTATCATTTTCCGATTTCTAAAATTATATAAAGTAAATAATTTTATGTATCAGACAAAACAGAATGAGTTTCGGTATGTGGGCTATCTTACATTCTTGTTTTTTTCTTTCTGGCTGATTCATTCTGTGCACTGGATCGGCTGTGGATGGCTTACTCTTGTTGGTATCGATCCCTCTATGAACAATATTTCAAATTACATCCAGGCGATGTATTGGACATCCACAACCCTTACCGGTACGGGTTATGGCGATATTGTCGCTATAACAAACCTGCAAAGAATATATGCGATTCTTGTTCAATTCTTTGGGTTTGGAGTGCTTGGTTTTCTTATCGGTAATATAGCCAGCATGTTAACAAAGAAAGATCCGGCAAAATCTCAGTATCTCGAAAATATGGAAAAGCTGAATAATTTGATTCACTATCGTGAACTTCATCCCGAATTGGAAAATCGGATTAAAGATTATTATACATATTTATGGAAAAAGCGACTGGGGTTTGATGAAAGAAGCTTTCTTGCCGGTTTGCCTAAAAATCTTAAAACTGATGTTGCGCTATATCTTAAAAAAGATGTCGTAGAAAAAATACCGTTATTCAAAGGCGCTGATTCTAAGTTCATCGAAGAAATTGCAATTTTCCTCAGACCATTAATTCTTACACCCGGCGACCGTATTTTTGAAGTTGGTGATGAAGGCAAGGAAATGTACTTTATTGTCAAAGGAAATCTCAGAGTCCTTTCCAAAGAAGGGAAACTCCTCGCAGTTTTAAGTGATGGTGATTTCTTTGGCGAGGTAGCTTTATTTAATGATGACCCCCGCAATGCATCCGTGGAAGCGGTGGGATATTGTGATTTGTATATTCTCGAAAAGAAAGAATTCAATCAGGTTTTATGCAAATACCCTGAAATTGCCGGACAAATGGCCCAAAAAGCAAAACAACGGGAAGGCTGATACCCAAGTTGCTATCAAACATTAAAAGTTTGATTTACCGGGTATAATACCAAGTAAGCTTTCAAAAATTCACAGGTTATTTTTTGAAAGCAGCTTGGTATAAAAATTTTTTAGGTGGTATTGGTGGCCGTTCTATGAATTAACAATTTTCGCTAATCCCCGTCAATACTGTATCTCCGATTGTAACTGATAACAGAAATTTTGTCTTCAATCGCCTTGTTGGTAAACCCTGACCCAATCTACTTCCATCTGCTTTGGCCAATCGGTTTTAGCATCTGGTGACCCGGGCCATGTGCCGCCAACAGCCAGGTTGAGAATAATAAAGAAAGGCTCTCGGAATACGGAGTATCCATCTTTTCCACTGATGGGAATCCTTACTTTGTTGTATAAATGGTTGTCCACATAGAATTGAACCTGGCCGGAACTCCATACAATACCGAAAACGTGATAATCATCGTTAAACCAATTTCCGTCAGTATTTTTATAAAATGCCGTCTCACTTTTAATCTTATCTGATTCTGTTGCACGCTGATCAGGTCTGTGCAAACTGCTCCAAATGGTCGCATTTTCAACACCATCGGTACTTCCAACCATCTCCATAATGTCTATTTCTCCACATTTTGGATAACCAGCAGAATCAATATTCTCACCTAGCATCCAGAACGCCGGCCACATTCCCTGCCCATAGGGAAGTTTGATTCTTGCTTCGATCTTGCCATAGGTCCAAGATGCCTTTCCCCGAGTTGAGATTCTTGCGGAGGTGAACTCGTTTCCGCCCAATGGTATTTTTCGTGCATCGATAATCAACTTCCCGTCTAATAGCTTAATATTTGCCCCATCCGTGTAGTATTGAAGCTCCTTGTTTCCCCATCCATCTCCGCCAACGTCAAAAGTCCATTTGGACATATCCAGTTTATCCCCGTTAAATTCGTCACTCCAGACAAGCTTCCAAGAAGCTTCCTTTTCCGGAAATGTTGAGAGGAGGCGTTCTTGAATATTGTCTAGCAGCGAACAGCCAGTTATGAATAGGGGAATAAGGATCATCGCGACAATGCGTGATGTGAATATACCAGGTAAATCAATACTGATTAGTGCGCGAGTTAGCAAATACATTACCTTAAAGTAATTTCATGCATTACCTGTTTCATAAACGGAAAATATATCTTCCAAAAGAAATCATCATACTGGTCAGCTCCGCCAATGCCGAAATATGGGCGCCAAACCAACGCATCGTAAGCTTTCGGCGAATTATTGTAATCAGCATAATCTCCGGCGAAATAATAAGTATGAAATGGTAAATCCGTTTTGACAATAGCCGGGAATACACTGGACAAACCGTGTTCGACTAACATTTTTTCACCTTGATTTGTTACATCTAATTTATAATTCGCCAGGACACTCGCGTTACTATTTTGGCTGACATCAACGATATCGAACCAATAAGCGTATTCTAAATCACTAGAAACTTTATATTCATTTATCGCTTCCTGCGTAAAAATTATCCTGTTCATTTTTGGACCTATTTCGAATCCTGCCCTTAATACAAATAAATGATCATCTTTGTTCACAAAAACAAACCCCTTGCCTTCAAAAGTCCACGGCGTACCATATTGCTGCTCATAATTACGAACCATCCATAATGGTACATCAATGTTTTTAGCCGATAACTCGCTAAAATACCGACCAATCCACCCTGTCCATTTGACAGCAAGAATATTTTCCATCCTTTCTCGCGCTTGATTAGATGTAGGGCTGGCTAAAGAATTGAATTCAGCAATGAGTGTGTTTTTTCTAGTCAAGTTTTGCTCTATGGCAATAATTTCGGCTTCTTCCAAGCCCCCATAAATAAGCTGCGATCTTTCACCACGAATATTATCCCTGTAAAAATCATAAGTATATACTCCATAGGTATCGGTTATATAAATCAATTCAGCCTTATTTAAGTCAGTCGGCAATGGTTTGATTTCAAATTTTTGATCAGGTAATGGAAAAAAGCCATAGTAATCTTTATCAAACGCAAACGATCGCCCGGTATCTTTATTGATATAGCGTAAATTCCCAAGCAACCAGACTAGCGCTTTATGTTCACGATAATTATTAACCGGTACAGTTTTGTCCAATATAATAACCTGAATCGGTTTTTCCTGAATACAACGCCAGGCAATATACGGCCATGTTAGTGCTAAGCCAATTATAGCAATAAATATAATTATGAATTTTTTCATGCAATACCCCTAAAATCACCATACAAACAAATAGATATTATATTTACTGGCATTTTCTGCAGGAAGCATAAAGACGATTATCGTAAGCAATACTTTACTTAGCAGAGGAAAGAACTATAGCATCTAAACTTCTGTTCAACATTATTTCTCATTCAGTAATAAACCAACGGAATTCTTTCATAAAAGAATATGATAATATCTTGCCATCTTTTGTGCGAATCATTACGAAATCAGAATCAACACTGATTATTTGACCTTCAATGATATCCCCGTTTCTTAACTCTATTCCCGTTAGCCCCGTTATTACGCTGTAACTCTCGTCTGAATCTACTTTAGGCGGTTTTGGCAATGTGCCCAGAGAATTCTCGACAATCCGCTTAGCCTCCAGAAGAATTTGACGGTCGGTCATTTTGGCCGCCTCAGGCTTGCTAATCAGTTCGTCCAAAATGCTCACATAGGCGTTGTTCAACGCCTTGTCCTTTGAATAGTCGGGATTTTCTGCGAAAAACTCCCTCTGTGCTTTCTGCCAAGCAATTAAAACAGATTGTTTCGCAGCATTACTGTTGATGTCCTCGTAATTTTCAGATTTAACCTGCGGGGATTGGACCTGTTCCACAGCCAGCTCCAATGGTTTCTCCGGTTTCTTGACGATTGGAACATCTGCCGAAATACTGCCGATTGCGGAACTTTTTAAAATGACCTGTGCTACTTCATGTCCTAATCCTGCGGCAATTTTCAAGTCCTCAATGGCACGTGGATAATGGCCAAGCTTATAGTAAGCATTCCCCCGGATGTAATGGGCATCGACATAATTCGGTTTTAGGCGGATGGCTTCGGTGAAGTCTTCTATGGCAAGCTGGTGCTTGCCATAGTCATAGTAGGCATTCCCCCGAGCCCTGTATGTAGCGGCCATATCTGGCTGCAGCGAAATAGCATTGCTCAAATATTCGATAGCCTTCTTGGGGTCGGTATATCTTTCCCCATCCCATAATGATAATGCTTTATTAAACCAATCCAATGCCATCAGGCCCTGGGAGGCTTGCTGGAAATCCTTTTTAAGCTTTTGGGTGCTTTGCTTATTTGCCATTAGGTGGCGGGTTTCTTCTTCAAGTATGGCAACTTTCAGGAGGAGTTCCTTTTCTCTTTTTGAATTATCTTTTAGCTGTGCCAGGTGTGTTTTGTCTTGAAGCAGTTTTTTCACCCTTTCTTGCAAAACAGAGGTGTCCACAAATACATTGACAATAATCTCAATACCGGGGCCATCATCTGTGGAATAATTATTTTGAGAAATAACTTCCGCCTGGAGAGCACCGGCAGTTATTGCAAGGATTTCATCTTGCTCCATCTTGAAATTTTGAAAAACAGTGAGGCTTTCAATATAAGTACTTGCCTTTTCCAGAGCCTCCCTTTTAGCCCTGGCTGTGGCGGAAATTCTGGCATCGTCAATTGCCTGATCGCCCATTAATGTCTGCTTTACTGAATGTTTGACGGTTAGAATTTCGCCCATAGCTGAAGCGGGAAAAAGTAATAAAATAATAAAAAAAACGGTAATGTTTTTTCTCATAAAAACTCCTGAGACTTATCTTGTTAAATAATTAATGGAGAACAACTTTAATGTCAACAACAATCCTCTGCTCCGATTAGAAGTTATAGATAAGTCTGGCACCGAGCTGGTAATAGTACCAGGCACCGGAGGCACCCACGGCATAATTTCCCCCCTCGGCGGTAACTTCTGCTGCCAGATGCTTTGTAAACCTGTATCCGATCAGGCCAGTTCCCCCGCCAAAGTAACTGTAATTCCCCTCTTCATTGCGGGCGAAGGATTGATAGCCCCCATAAGGTTCTACATAGCCATAAACAGGTCCGCTCTCGTAAGAGAGATTCACAAACAGAGCATTGGAGATGAAATTGTGCGGATCAAAATACCCGCCACCGCTTTGCCTTTCAAAATTAAGATACCTGCCCCTGTAACCCAGGGCTATTGCCGGGCTGCGCAATATCAGATAACTGGCGCTACCCATGAAGTCATGGGCATTGTTGTCATCGGAGTAGTTCCGATAGTTGTAGATGCCGGATAGGGAGATTCGGTCAGTCGGCCGTTGGAAAATCGATAGAGCGGCATTAAAGGCGCGGATATGATTTCGACTGACACCCGCTGCATCTGACAGGGAATCTTCACCGACTCTCGCGCCAATACTGCCAGATGGAATATCCACATCTCCTCTGGCGCTCCACGTCATGGCACGTCCTGAATCGGCAAGGCCAACGCTGCCGCCGATGCCGCCATAAAAAGGCATACGGGAATAGGTCGAAAGAACAACGTCGTCGGTCGACACACTCCCGCCCAGATCTTTGGCATCCGTGTGGGTGTAGTCAATACTTGTTTTCCAATTGCCCAGCCATGCAGTTCCATTTAAGGTATAACGCCAGACGTCATTATCGTCGCTGTCATGATAAAATGTGAATCCCGGTGACAGGGAGGGGTTGAACCTCAAATCTCTCATTTCTTTTAATTCGTTAAAACTCTTTTCCTCGTAGGGGAAAGCGGGCTTCAACAAGGGAATACTATTATCTGTGGCGACTCTATCGTTGCTGAGAAGATAGGCATAGGTAAGTCCTTCCCGGGCATCATAATCATCCTTTTTCTGTATAAGCTCCTGGTAAGTGGCAATGGAAGGCCGGAAATTCCCCTTCATTCGCTCACCATTGGCCCTGACCAGAAGGGCATCACGGTTGTCCTGATCAACAAGGAGAACCTGACCTACTTCCTTAAGCGCGGCATCAAGCTCCCCTGACCAGAGTAATACTCGCGCTAGTTGGATGCGGGTGGCTATGTACAATGGATGCACATCAAGGATTTTCGTGAGTCTCTTTCTTGCCTCCTTGAGGTGCCCCGCCCATGAGAGAACCGTCGCCATCTGCAGCTGTTGCTGAGCTGTGAAAGTGTTAGAAGAGTTGAGCGCTTTTAAGTATTCTCCGGCAGCTGCCTGCAGCTTCCCTTCATCGGCCATCGTATTGCCCATTTCAATTGTTTGCTGGTGACTGAGAACTCGGGGTTTCTCTGCTTCGTCAAGTGCTTCCTTCAAGCGATTGACTTCCTGTTTTTGATACGGAAATGATGGAGTAAGAAGATCAAAGTTGCGTTTGGCCTCGGTCAGATTACCCGCTGCAATATAGGTATAAGAGATGCCGTTTCTGGCTTCGAAATTTTCTCCCCTCTTAAGGATTGCCTGATAGATAAAAATAGCTTTATCGAATTCTCTTTCCGTTCTTAAAATATCTGCTTTCATTAAAAGCGCATCAGGGTCATCCGGAGCCTGGCGAAGAGATAGTTCCACCTCGCTAAGAGATGTCTTTATGTCTCCTAACCAGAAGAAGATGCGTGCTAGTTGCACACGGGCTTTCAGGTTATCGGGATTTTTTTCGATAAGCGCACGGAGCTCTTGCTGTGCACGATTGAGGTTGCCGCCCCACGCAAGCACTGTAGCCATATCCAGACGATCACTATCGGAAAAAGGCGCATTTGCAGAGAGTGCCTTTTCATATTCCTTTGCCGCCTTGGCAAAATCCCCCTCGCGGGCATATTGGTCTCCCTGTTCCTTGATTTTTATTGCGTCATCAACGGCAATGGCCACGTCTGCGGCAAAGACCGGTATTCCAAATCCATACATCAGAAGAAAAAACACGACCAAAAAGCACAAAGAATATTGTCGGCTTGCCATTACTGCACTCCTAAACGGGATTGAAAAGCAAAAAGTTGATCTTTGTTACCAATATTAACGCGGGGAATTTCCGTGGAGCCCTCCCCATTCCGGTAGAACCCTTTTTTCGAGTTAAGCATAAAGCGAAAGCCTGCCTGCCTAGCAACTGTAATACTGTGTTCGTTGTAAAAACCATAAGGCCAGGCGATGATTTCCGAGGGAGTTCCCATCTCCTTCTTGAAAATACTCTGGAACCGCCGCAGGTCTTCAAGGAGAACATCATCGGAAACTCCTGTGGCGCCTTGATTTCTGAAAACATGCAGTAGATCCGTATGGCATCCGCAAGAGACAAGGCCGCTGGCTTTCAGATAACGGTATTCATCCCAGCTTAACATCGGTCTGTTGACACCATCCAGAAGGAATGATCCGACATACTGACCGATGATGTTGATGGTTGCCTTGAAACCATAGGAGCGGAGAACCGGAAAGGCATAATTAATAAAAGAGGCATATCCATCGTCAAAAGTAATGATTACAGTTTTCTCCAGTGACGATTCCGTGTCGAGATCAGCAAAGGAAATGGCTTTGTATCCCCTTGAGTACAGCCATTCCATCTGGGCCGCAAAAAGGCTGGGAGTGATAGTATAATCATCACTAATTTCAAAAGAAATGTCATGATAAAGCAGGACAGGAATGGAAAATGAGCGGGTGCTCTCCCTGGCGAAAATATTTTTTGGCATACCGATGACCGTTGCCATTGCTGTTAAAAAAAAGCGTCGCGTCATATTCAAGCTCATGATGAAATCTCCGTTAGGTATTGCCGATAGATAGCCAGGCTCTTTTTTTCGTACAAATGATAAAGCGGAACATTCCAGCCCTTCCAGTCGTAGGTGCGGATAACCTGTGGCAGCATCACGCGGGGCAACATGTCGGTTGCATTATGCGATTTTCCTGTTTTCTTTGCCGAGAGCCCGTTTGCATCCGGTTTGTATGAAAAAGCAACAAATCTGATGCCGTTAGTCTGTCGGGTTGTTTGGTCCCCTTGCTTCCAATAAACGGTTTTTGAACTTGGATCTGTGACCATGATCAATCCCCAGGGAATGCGTAGCTCGATCATCTTATCGGAGAGATAGAAATCAGCAAGGGAATCATTGTGCTTGTGCCGAAGGTCCAGGCTACCGTGACGCAAAGCGCTCATGGAAAAAACTTTTGCCGGGTAGAAGTGTTCCCTGTCCTTGCTGATGCGGCGGTCGTTCGTCTTATTTTGCATGCACACCCAGGCGCCTTCCCTTGATGGTTTTGGCCACAATTCCTTTTTCGGATCATTCAGATATTTATCGTAGGGCATGCACACAAGGATGCGGCTTGTTTTTATCCCGGTAAGCTGGATAAGAAACTTGAGCCCAACAGGGCTGGATATTCCCAAATTGAATGGCAGCATAAATTCACCGACGGTAGGATCGCAGGTGTCGATGCCGATCACATAATGTCCCTTGTTGAAATCAATTGTATCCCCGGTCGTAAGCGCAAGATAGAGGAAACCTTCGTCATGTTGCACCGAAAGGGAATGCAGACGTCTGGAGGCATCAGCCCCGTCGGAAAACCGATGCTCCAAAGCCCCTTCATTCGAATACAAAACAGTCGCATCGCGCCATTCGGCACTATCACCTTTCAAGTGAACTTTCTTGGATGGATAGTTAGGATAAGCGGCGAGAAGTCCATAGCACTGTTCCGCGTCCTGGAGGTTAAACCAGAGCGGGTTGCGCTCCGCGGGAAGTTCATAATTTGAAAAAAGCCAATTGCGCTTGAACCATTCATCAAACCAGCTAAAAAGCGCGCCACCCGCCATGCCTGTTTTGTGAATGGCCTTAATCATCTCTCCGTTGATTTTCCCCTGCTGTACTTCGTTGTGGCCACCGTGGTGCCAGCCCAAGCGATGCCAGTGGGAAACCTCTCTGCTACTAGGCACGCCGTATTCCGCGATCAGCACAGCCTGTCTTCCGTGGTGCGCTTTCAAGAGACGCAGATAGGCGTCGTATGGCTTCTCCTGGTCGAGGTAATCATTATTCATGAAGTCGGGATAGTACGGATAGGCATGATAGGTGGCAAAAAAACCGTTCCCCGCTTTGGATATAATCTTAACGGTATCGAGGGACTCAACATCTTCGTTTTCATTGCAATTTACTTTGGTAACGTTAAGCCCCTGCCAGACAAGACTCTCTTCATATTTGGATTCTGAAGGATGAACGAGTGGATCAAGAGTTGGCCAACAAACCGTGGAAACAGGGTGAGTTACTCCGTAGCGATCCTTTTCGTATTTGAGGAGAAAATCGAGCCTCTGTGTAATCCATACCTCAAAGGGAGTTCCCTGGGCGATAG
>JBAXON010000078.1:0-12065 GCA_037133255.1 Deltaproteobacteria bacterium | reverse complement strand
CTTTGACCGACCCTTTCTCCGCCAGAAACGAGGTCAATATTTTGCTCGTGGCTTCCAGGTCAAACGGATCGCCAATTCTTACTTTCGCCCCGATGGCGGAGCAGATCGCGGCAATCTCGACTGCGGGAACCACATCTTTGAGCGCGCTTGTCGTTAATCCGGGATGGGGCTGAAAACCTGTCATGGCCGTGCCCGCGTTATCCAGAACAATGAAGGTGATGTTTGCGCGGTTGTGCTGCGCGTTAATCAGTGCGGGAATTACAGCGTGATAAAACGTGGAATCACCACAGACAGTAAGAATAGGTTTATCGAAACCAAAAGACCCAAGCTTGGCAAAACCACTGGCCAGGCCTGTGCCGGAACCCATGGAATGCAACGTGGGCATGGTATGGTAGCCTGTTGCCGGAGAAAGAGCTGCCATCGAATAACAGCCAATGTCGCCACAGACAAAACCATGTCGACCATCAAGCGCGATGGCGTTGTGGATATTCCAAAATGATGCACGATGCGGACAGCCTGCGCAAAACGTTTGTTCGCGTGCCGGGATTAAGGCTGCCGCCTTTTGCAATTCCTTAGTATAAGCGGCAGGCAGCGATTTATACTTTAACTTCATAATTTTCGCCAGCGCAGCCGCAACAAGATCAGGATTGAGTTCTCCAATAGCAGGTAATGTTCCATCAATTTTGCCGTAAAAAGTTTTGATTCCTAATTCTTTGAGTATTCCCGCAGCCAGAACTTTCACGTTTTCTTCCAGAAACGGTAAAACTTCCTCCACAATCATTATTTTACTGGTCAGGCGCAAATATTTTTTGAGCAGTTTTTGCGGTAGTGGCCAGGTGGAAGCAAGTTTTAAAATCCCGACGCGCTTCTGTAAATTAAGCATTTTGATTGCTTCCTGACTATAAAGGAAACATGCGCTGCTGGTGATGATGAGCAGTTGGGGTCTCGCCGGCCCAACATACTGGTTGAAAGGACTTTTTTCAAACAGCGCCTCGGCCTCTTTGAGCTTTCCCTGATGGAGCGCGTGTTTGGCGACAACCGGCGTACTGATCATCGGCCCTGTTTGCGAATCCATCACCGGCCCGTCATAATCAAACTTGGCCTGCCTGAATTTGGAGGGCATCTTCCCGCAAACCACGTTGCCGCTGGCGTGCGACATGCGAGTTACAGAGCGCAGCATGACTACATTACCGATGGTTTCTGACAATTCAAACGCCCACTTTGTCAAGTCCTTGGCTTCCTGAAAACTCGATGGCTCCAGCAGCGGAATTTCCAGCATCCGCGCAAAATATCGTGATTCTCCCTCATTAACGCTGGAAAGTGCGCCCGGATCTTCACAGGTCACTAAAACCAAACCGCCGCGCGTGCCGGAAGCCGTCAGATGCAAAAGAAAATCGGAGGCGACGTTGACACCGTTTTGTTTCATCACACACATTGAGCGCAACCCCGCAAATGATGCTGACGCCGCAACTTCGAGCGCTACTTTTTCATTTACGGACCATTCTACGTAAAGTTTTCTCTCAACAGCAACATGGGCAAGCCTCTCAATAATTTCGGAGGAAGGTGTTCCCGGATACCCCGCAGCAACGCTAACCCCGGCTTCGAGCGCGCCGCGAGCGATGGCTTCATTGCCCATGAATAAAACTTTAGTTCCAGCCGGACTCAATAAGTTGGACATGACCTTACCTGCTTTTTTTATTAGATGTTTCTTTAGCTAAAAACCTTCTCACTACCGGGTCGTGGCAATCCAGATATAAAAGATTTTTTGCTGATCTCGTCTTCCGGATAATATTTTGCAGCGCCGTTCTTTTTTTCTCCGATGCCGCGTTTTTCAACTGCAATAAACTTTCTGCCGGGGCTTCTTTAACTTCCAGCACACCTCGTTTTATGGCTAACTCGATTAAGTCCCTGCCCTTCGCTGTTCGCACAATAACTTGATTCCAGTTACGCATCTCCTCCCAGTTGTCCCCAAAGCGCGCCGCGCCTACTGAAATATCAGCATACTCCGCCGTGCTGTCCAAACAATAATTACAAGCACCGCGAATACATTCTTGCGCGGCAGAAAGCGATAATGACTTTGTTACATTTCCTGTATAGATTTCCAGAGAGTTCTTTCCTGCCGGAATATCCATGCCGGTAATTGATTCCACATCTATATCGTTTTGTCCCATTAACTCATTAAATTTCTCCGCTGCAAGAGTCCACCCGCAATACAAACCGATTACTAATTTTAACTGATCGATTTTGGCCCGATCTTCTTGAACTGCGTTTAATTTCATCTTGGCCAGCGCCAGCGCCTGGCAGGGTGTGGCAACAACACCGATATTGCCCGATTCATTTGCCGCCGCTAATCTGTGAAATGCGGCGACAGTCGGTGATACAGTGAACTTGCTGCCCGCATTTTTTCTAAGCGTTTCTTTATCCTTAACAACTACACCATTTTGGACAAACTCTTCATCATGGGCAGAAATAACAGCAGAATCAATCAATCCTTCATGCAAAGCTAATTCCATCAGCGCCGTGACTGTTCCGCCATGCTGAGCATCTTCACGCAATTGAGAGTCAGTAGCACGAGAAAAGTAATAACCTTTTAGAGCTCCTATCTCCTGTGTCACATCGCCTGCATCAAAAAGCAAATTCCTTAATTCCTTTAAATTCGTTGATGTCCTGGGACAAAAATCATAACATTTTCCATTTTCCAGATCACAATTATGCAACTGAACGGTACGGTCGTGATATATAACCTGATACGGACAAAGCGCTACACAGGCCCCGCAACCAGTGCACAAACCACCTTCCAGTACTTCTTTTTTCAATATTTTCTGGCTGCTCATTTTCTTCATCGGTGTTGTTACTCCCAGTACACCTTCTTATTTTGTTTTTTATGCCAAGTAGCTATCAAACATTAAATGCCGCGGGGTTTTTCACAGCCCACGCAGATGATCAGGGCGGATCAAACTCTCATCCCTGCTCTTCAGAACATCATCAACCGTTTTAATCATCTTTTCTTTGTCGCGCTGTAGGGTGCCGATAATGGGCAAATAATTAGAGGCATGAGTGCCGACAAATTTCAGATTATCGGCAGTAATGTTCTCAAATATTTGCTTCATTTCTGCTAGGGTTTCAAAGGGATCCAATAATTCAAAACTGCCTTCCTGCACCTGTTTGTATAAAACAGTTCCGGGCACGGGCGTCACGGTGAGTGCCGCCAGGTATTGCGGTTTCATTTCATTGCATATTTTTGCCGTCGCCAGGGCATGCCTACTTGATGCCTCTCCCCTGCCCGCAAGTCCCAGTAAAACCATTGCCGACAGATTAATATCTGCCGCGACGAGGTTGCGGCCGGCTTCCAGCATTTGATCATAACCGACTCCCTTTTTCACTTTTTTCAGAAGTTCATCATCGCCTGTTTCCACACCGATATAGGCCTTTGTCAAACCTGCGGCCCGCAGCGCTTTTAGTTCTCCCATTGATTTGGATAGGGTGCTCTGAGGCCCGACATAGCTGCCTACATGGCGCAGTGATGGAAACGTTGAATAAAGCTTTTTAACAATTGCCAGAAGCATATCTGTTTCCAGGGCGATGGCATCACCATCACACAGAAATACTTTTTCCAGATCGCTATATGAATCTTTGGCCATGTCGATATCTTCCATAATTTCGGCAAGTGGCCGCTCACGGTATTTTTGATCTTTATACATGCCACAGAATGTACACTGATTATGGGAACAGCCGATAGTGCATTGAAGCAGATAGCTGTTGGCTTCACTAAACGGTCGAAATATGTTGCCTTCGTATCGCAATTCTTTACTCCTCCTACTATAATATTATTAAGAATGAAGATATTCCTTCCTGCATATCTAAGGAATATCCAGCGGAAAGGCAAAATCTGAATCTCCTGTCACAACAAGCTTCCGCCATAAGGGAAGCCGATCGAGCAGGTTCATTGATTTCAGATAATTCAAATCGAGCGGACTTGGTATAATGTCTTTCTTCTTCCCCAAATTTGAATCTAACAGGTGGTTGGCAACATGAATGGCTGTAAGGGCGCAAAATGCTTGTCCCGCAAATAAACTTGGATCATGATGGTAAGATATAGCTTCCACGATGCCTAACGGCAGCCCCCAAAGACTCATCATATAACCGCCTACTTCGCTATGCGTATGCTCAAAGACCATTCTTTCCGCAGTTGACATTTCGCATTGCTCCCGCTTGGCTGTGGCAATAGCATCCGCATAGCGCTTAGGAAAATTGGCCGCGAGTATAATGCGCCCTGAATCATGAAGCATTCCGGCGGCAAAAGTCTCATTGGCTATTGACCTGTTTCTGCTTTCGAGCTTGCTTATCTTGCTGGCGAGAGTTGCGGTGTCAAAACTGTGCTTCCATAAATCCTCCATCGAGAATCCTTGTATCTTCAGCCCTTTGAATTCAGAAAAAACATTCACGGATAGAAAAAGGGAGGTAATAACATTCAAACCAATAAAGGAGACGGCGGCATTTAAATCGTTGATATGATTTGGCTTCCCGAAATACGCGGAGTTCACAAGTTGCAGTATTTTTGCGGTCATGCCAATATCTTTGGCGATAATACTCGTTATATCGGATAATTGGACATTGGGCTGCGGCAACTTTGCCATGATTTCATTATAGAGAATCGGCAGGCTGGGAATTGATTTCATTTGACCAATCAGTGTCTTCAGTTCCGTGTTGTGCAGAATCCCCGCCGAACCCATTGCCCTGCGGAGAACGGCTTGGAGCGTCGCCGCATCGCAGGGTTTGGAAAGATACTGGTGAGTGTCACCCATGGCTTTTAAAATCAGTTGATTGTCGGAGTGACCGGATAGAATAAGGCGAATGGTTAGCGGGTATCTTTTCATAACTTCGTAGAGCAACTCAACCCCGCTCATCAGCGGCATCCGCATATCCGCCACTACGACGTCGAAAGGAGACTGCGCCATTGTTTCCAGGGCATTTGCACCGCTATCCACAAAGACCATATCCCATTCATCTTCGCATGATCGCAGCATACGCTTTAGACCTTGCAGAATCATCTCTTCATCATCGACGAAAAGAATTCTTTTTTTCATAAGTTGCCTCACCAAGCTATGAGTTGAGAGTTATACCAAGTAAGCTTTCAAAAGTTTATTTTTTTTGAAAGCAACTTGGCATTAAGCAGAGCATAAATGGCAATAAATTTCAATTACATTTGCAAACAATACTTTACTTTTTTTTAGAATATGCGATAATATAATCACTTAAGACATTAGGGGAGAATTTATTCAATCATGGATTATCGCACAGGAAAGGAATATTCCTTGGAAAAAATTCTTTTGGTTGATGATGAGCAGAGTGTCCTGGATGCCTTTTACCGTCAACTTCGCAAAAAATACAATATGGAAACTGCCGTGAGCGGTTCCGAAGGTCTGAAAAAAATAGCGGACAGCGGACCATTTGCCGTGATCATATCAGACATGCGGATGCCGGTCATGGATGGCCTCACATTTCTGATGGAAGTGCGTCAGGTGGCACCGGAGAGTGTCCGCATGATGCTGACCGGAAATACAGATCAGCAGACAGCCATAGAAGCCATCAACCGCGGGGCGATTTTCCGATTTCTCACCAAACCCTGCACCCATGAATGTTTAACAGAGTCCATCGATGCAGGGCTGGAACAATATCGGCTTATTACGGCGGAAAAGGAACTACTGGAAAAAACTCTCAAAGGCAGCATTAAGATTCTAACGGATATTCTTTCTCTGGCCTACCCCATCGCTTTTAGCCAGTCTCTGCGTCTTCGAAAATATGCCGCCCAAATTGCCCAGAAATTGAATCTGTTCGGAGCCTGGCAATACGAGATTGCCGCCATGCTATCATCTGTCGGATTTATCAACGTGCCAACGGAAACCATCGAAAAATATATGGCCGGAGGAACACTTTCCAAGGAAGAAAAGGAAATGGTTGCCGCAATACCTGAGACTACCGGCATGCTCCTGGCAAATATCCCGCGTCTTTCTACCGTGGCATCCATGATCACACAGCGGGACATGGCCTATACAGATCCTCTTGATTTTGCGAGCAGAGAAAATGGCGAAGGAATCCGCATCGGCGCAAATATGCTGAAAGTAATAACCGATTTCGATCTTTTGCTGCTTCAGAATCAAGAACCGGAAGATGCGATAAAAATTATGGCCAGGCAGCACACATTATACGACAGCACCATTTTGGATGTGCTGACCACAATAGATCTTCCTCGCAGGGAGCGCGTGTCTCAGTTCGTAAAAATAAATGAACTTCAGAATGGCATGATCATAGACGCCGATATTTTTAACTCACGGGGGTTTCTTATTATCCCCAAAGGGTATGAAGTAAACGAGATGACCTCGGAGCGTCTAAAAAATTTCCTGTTTAATCAAGGCAAATCGGACACCATCCGGATCATGATGTCTGTCTACAAAGAATAAGGCAAAAGCAGCGGAAACAATCGATGGCCTTCGATCCTTTTTTTTCACAACCTAGGAAACAGGAAAAGGGACGGGACAAGGTCTGCCCATAGCCCAGAATATTATTGTTCAAAAACATGGCGGGAAAATATTTTTTGAAACAAAGGCGGGAGAAGGAACTGCTTTTTACATTCGCCTTCCCCTGGAAAATGCGTTAGCATAGCAGACAGAGCATAACATGCTTGAAAATAGGGAGGAAATCATGAAAAAGAGAGCAACAAAACTTTGGTTGGAAATTGCATGCCTGACGGGCATCTTGGTAACCGTCATGATGTTCAGTGCGGGTACGGTTCACGCTGATCTTGAAGGTGTCAAACAAAACGGAGTTTTGCGTCATCTTGGCATTCCTTATGCCGGTTTCATAACCGGGGCAGGGGACGGTATGGATGTTGAATTGATGCAGCGTTTTGCCAAACACTTAGGAGTTCGTTACGAATTCTTGAAAACGGACTGGACTGATATTTTTGGAGATCTTACCGGAAATAAGGTCAGACCAAAGGGCAATGATATTGAGTTTGTCGCTAGCGTTCCCATCAAGGGAGATGTAGCGGCAAACGGAATCACTGTTCTTCCCTGGCGAGAGAAAGCAGTCAATTTTTCCCTGCCGACATTTCCAAATCAGGTATGGCTTGTAGCAAGATCCAACTCCCCCATTAAACCGATCAAGCCTTCGGGAAACCTCGACAAGGATATTGCCACTGTAAAAAGATTGATAAAAGGGAAGTCGCTGCTGGGTAAAACAGGAACATGCCTCGATCCCTCTTTGTACAATCTTCAGGAAGTCACGAACAAAATCAAACTTTTCCCCGGTTCTCTCAATGATATGGCCCCGGCTATTATCAATGGAGAAACAGAGCTATCGCTTCTGGATGTGCCGGACGCCCTCGTGGCGCTTCAAAAATGGCCCGGCAAAATAAAAGTTATTGGGCCTGTCAGTGAGGTCCAGGACATGGCGGTTGCTTTCTCGAAAGATTCACCGGAACTTCTGGCTGAATTCAACCGCTTTCTCGACAAATCCAAAAATGATGGATCATTTGTCCAACTGGCTAAAAAATATTACCCCTTTGTTGCCAATTATTACCCGAAATTCTTTGCCAGGTAGGATGCAGTGACTCTTCAGGAACAGCAAATACCTTTTCCCAAAGGACGACGTTATGCAGGCAATGCAATTCTCCTTGTCATTACTGCAGCCGTGGTTTTGTATTTTTGCATCTTGATTGTTCTCTATTATCAATCCAGCGAAGAATTACGGAAAAACTCGCTGGAACAGTTCCGGTATGAAACGGAAAAAAGAGTGGCCTCAATTGGCTTTTTTTTTGCTGAACAAAAAGATGATTTGATGAATCTTGTCTCTTCCCGGGAGGTAAATGTTTTCTTCGAAAACAGAGCTCTGGGAATGAGCATGGAATATGGGCTGAATCTCAGCCTGCCACCCATCGCCGGTCGGTTTCAGGAATTAATCCGAAAAAAAAGTTTTATAAGCAATGCCATGTATGAACGAATTGTTTTAATAGACAAAAAGGGATTATGCCTGGTTGATACAAAACCGGAAAATGTGTTTAAAAAAAACATGAAGCTTTACCTTGCACCTCAGTACCGTAATGAACCGACAATTCTTTTGATAGGTGATGATCTGGTCGTGTCTGTTGCCTATTTCTTCAAAGGCCAGTACGAGGCGCAATTAGTGGCATGGGTCAAAAGGGAAGTCATCACCGGGCGTTTAATTGGAGAAACGTTATCTGAGAAAGACAGGATCTGGCTGGCTCTAAAAGATACGCGCCCACCCAAGATGATAATCCCCCGACAGGAAGCTTTACCGTCCTATCTACAGTCGTTTAGCGCCGACAAAGATGTTTTGCCGGAATCAGGGAAACCCATATTGTTCACGGCAGCAGCAAAAGATGGGATCAGGCATGATTGGATATATATTTCTATTCCTGTAACCGGGACGCCTTTTGAATTAATACGGGAAGTACAACGTAAACAGGTTCTGGGCGGGATTTCACCTGTATGGCAATTGATGGGCATGATCTCTGTGGCCTTATTGATTTTCGGAGGCGCCTTTTTAAATATTCGCCTCAATATCAAAACCCAAAATCTGAGAAAGAACCTCGATGAATCAACGCGCCGGGAAGTCGAGATCTATAAAACCCTGGCGGAGAAATCACTTACCGGAGTCTTTGTCATTCAAGACGGACTGGTCGCCTACATAACGGAGCAAGCAGCACTTGCCTATGGTTTTAATGTTGACGAGCTCATCGGGATGAAGTCGGGAAGAATTATTTCCCCTGAAGACCAGGCCAACACCCGATCGATGGCAATCGATATGATTAAGGGAAATAGCAAGCTGCCTTATGAGTACCGTGTTATTACTAAAGATAACGATGTCCGCTGGATTCTGGAAACAGTTTCACCGATCAGTTACAATGGCCGCCCTGCTGTTCTGGGGAATTGCGTAGACATCACGGAGAGGCGCAAGCGCGAAATTCTGAATCTCCATTCCCAGAAAATGGAGGCAGTAGGTCAACTGGCGGCGGGAATCGCCCATGAAATCAACACGCCCATCCAGTTTATCGGGGACAACATCACCTTTATGAAAGGTGCTTTTCAGGATATTATTTCTCTATCTTCCATCCTGAATGCCGCTAAAAACAATAATCTGTTAAGCCCCGAAGATATCAGGAATATTTTTGCCCGGATTCAGGAAAAGCAAGAAGAAATCGATTTAGATTTTCTTAAAAAAGAAATACCGCAGGCAATTGATCAATCCCTGGAAGGCCTGCAAAGGGTTGGCCTTATTGTACATGCCATGCGGGAGTTCTCTCATCCAGGAGGCGAGAATAAAACCGATATGGACATCAACAAATCCATCGAATCCACAATCACCCTGACCAAAAACGAATGGAAATACACAGCAGAGATGACCACAAACCTTGCCCCCGACCTGCCGATAGTCCAGGGATATCCGGCAGATTTCAACCAGGTTATCCTGAATCTTATTATTAACGCCGCTCAGGCACTACAAGAAAAAGCAGGGGAAGGGCGGTCTGACAGGGAGAGTATCGAAATATCAACAAGGCAGGACGGCAATGAAGTGGAAATATGCATTCGCGATACGGGATCGGGAATTCCGGCGGAAGCGCAATCAAAGATCTTCGATCCTTTTTTCACAACCAAGGAAGTAGGAAAAGGGACGGGGCAAGGTCTGGCCATAGCCTATAATATCATTGTTCAAAAACATGGCGGAAAAATCTTTTTTGAAACAAAGCTCGGAGAAGGTACCGCTTTTTATATCCGCCTTCCCCTGGCAACAGAGAAGACAAGGCAGGTGCTGTGATTCAATTTAATATTTTAAGGGAGGTTAGTTTATAATGATTGTCATGAAAAAACGTATTTTTTTGGTAGATGACGATGCGTCAATTACCAGCGCAGTAAGGCGCAATCTTGAGGCGACAGGAAGGTTTGATGTGATGGACATCAACAACCCTGAACAAGCAATTGATAAGGCACGTAAATTCAAACCAGATCTGGTGATTCTTGACGTAATGATGCCAGAAATGGATGGAGGGGCTGTAGCTGAAGCTATTGCAGATGATTCTACCCTGGCAGATGTGCCTATAATCTTTCTTACAGGCATAGTTAGCGCAGAAGAGGTGAAACCTTCCGGCACCAAGAGAGGAAAACACATTTTTTTTGCAAAACCTGTAAAGTTTGAAGAACTGCTGGCCTGCATTGATGAACAGATTAGAACTTCCGGATAACCCGATCTTCACTGAAGTACTGTCTTTTGCAAAAGAGCAGCTCAGCTATTCGCCACAGCGGCGGAGGTGCCGGGCTAAAAAAGTTTTTAGGATTAGCAACACCTGGAGCAAGGAGGCGGAGAAAAGACCATGACGCAAACCACTAAAATATCAATTTCACAAAACAGTAAAATTGCAACATGGTTCAGGCACTCGCGTTTTTTGCCGTGGCTGCTGCTGATAGTTTCGCTCCTTCTTACATACCAGTTGTGGGAAAGCGAACAACAGTCTTCCACACAGAAACTGCAAATCTTTTTTGACGGCCAGGTGCGTGAAATCACCGATCGCATCAGCCAACGAATGATTGCTTATGAACAGATAATGCATGGGGCGCAAGGCTTGTACAACGCATCTATATCCGTAGAACGCACTGAATTCCGTAAATATATCGCCGCACAGCGTCTGGAGAATAATTACCCCGGCATCCAGGGTATTGGTTTTAATGCGCTCGTAACGCCTTTCGCAAGAAAGCAGCATATTGCTTTCATGCAAAAGGAGGGCTTCCCCGGATACACTATTCGACCAGAGGGCAGGCGCGACGTATATACTGCCATAATTTTCCTCGAACCCAGCAATGCCATGAACCAGCGCGCCATCGGCTTCGATACATACTCCGATCCGGTGCGCCGCGTCGCCATGGATTTGGCGCGTGACGAGAACATGGCAGCTATCACAGGCAAGATTAAACTGGTACAGGAAACAGATAAAAACATTCAGGCCGGTGTGCTGATGTTTCTACCTGTATATAAAAACGGCTACCCACTCGGTACTCTCGCTGAGCGCCGTAAAAATATTGTTGGCTGGATATCTGCGCCGTTTCGCATGAACGACCTACTGTCCGGAATATTAGGTAACGATATCATTCCGGCTGCCATAAATATAGAAATTTTCGACAGCACGGATATGTCTGACCAAAATATGCTTTATAGCAACAATGCTTCCGTAACGGACAACACCCAGAAAGTTTCACGCTTTAAGGCACTCAAACAAATTAATGTGGCCGGACGCCCCTGGTTGGTAGCAATTCGTTCTCTTCCTGCTTTTGAGGAACCAATAAGCAGTGGCAAAGGATACACCATTGCTTATTTTGGCATAGGCATAAGCCTCTTGCTTGCGGTTCTCAGTTATACACTGCTCAGTACCGGTAATAGAGCCCTGGCGATTGCGCACACCATGACGAAAGAACTCACTGTCTTGAATGAGACTCTGGAGGATCGGATTGCCAAGGAGGTACGCAAAAACAGGGAAAAAGACATCTCCATGCTTCATCAGGACAAACTGGCCTCAATAGGCCAACTTGCAGCCGGGATAGCCCATGAAATTAATACACCCATCCAATTCGTCGGCGATAACATTCATTTTATGCAGAACTCTTTTCATGATATTATTTCACTGATCAACATCCTGAACGACGCTAAAAACGATGACCTGTTAAGCCCGGCAGTTGCCAAGGACATTTTATCGCGAATCCTGGATGTGGAAGAGCAAATAGATTTGGATTTTCTCAGCAAAGAGATACCGCAAGCTATCCGGCAATCAATAGACGGCTTGCAGCGTGTCAGCATAATTGTGCAGGCTATGCGGGAATTCTCTCATCCGGGAGGCGAGAATAAAACCGATATGGACATCAACAAATACATCGAATCCACAATCAACCTGACTCGGAACGAATGGAAATACTCAGCAGAGCTGACCACAGCCCTTGCCCCAGACCTGCCGATAGTCCAGGGATATCCGGCAGATTTCAACCAGGTTATCCTGAATC
>JBAXON010000077.1:0-12071 GCA_037133255.1 Deltaproteobacteria bacterium | reverse complement strand
AATATGGTCAATATGAGTCGAATATTGTTCAGGCTAAAACATGGATAGTTGTGAGTAACACAACACTCGATACAATTTCCTCCACTCTGCAAAATGCGCGCGACGCAGTTGACTTGTATTTACCGGGAGGTACAAGTACGGTAATTTCAGTTGGCTTGCTCTACGATCTTTATAACCAGATTCTGGCTTTAGCCAATTCCCCAAACGCCTCCGGATCAGGTTATATGTACTCTGGCAATATATCCAATACCATGCCTTTTGCAAAAGTTAATATAGATTCAGGAGCATTACCGCCAGTGGCGCCAATTGAATTCGATTTGGCTTCAAACGCGACTACTGTGAATATTCAAGTTATGAATTCTGCCGGTACAGTTGTCAGCAATATCACAACAGTGGGAGCTGCGGGACTCAATACGATAACAACGCCTATTTGGGATGGTCAGGATGATGATGACAATGACCTTCCTGATGGGCAATATAGTTTTATCGTTACTGCTTCAAATGGGACACCAGCAGTTGCGGTTGATGCGTATCCGTCCTACGGAGGCGATGACGGAGGGAAAGAAATATTTACCGGAGCAAATGAAAGTATTGATCTGAACAATAATGGGAAAGCCATGTTCGGTAGCTTATTGAGTAATTTAAGTCAAGCCATCACTATTATCAATACCATATCCGGTCCTCCACCTTTGACTGGCGCTGAGCTTGCTGCTGAACAGGTAAAATTGGCCGATATTGGGGACGCGTTGAAGGGTAATAGTACTGATCTCGAAGATGAACAGGTGAAATTATTTAATGCCGGTGTACAGTTGGATGGCGCAAAAATCAGATTGCAGCAGTTAAAAACAAGTACAAGCAACAGGGTATCTGATCAGGAGATGGGCAGTCCGGAAGAAGCGGCAATCAAACTCCAGATACAACAAAATAATTATGAACAAGTGATGGTGGTAACGGCCAATGTTCTCAAGATGCCGAAGTTAACCGATTATATCTAATTTTTAATACCAAAAAATCACTAAAAGATTCTGCTACGAATATCTTTTTTTACAGACGTCAATAATTTGACTTTTCGTCAAAAAACCTCTTAACCGTTGTCATTGTTAATATTATCAATTAATTCAAATCTGTAACTATTCCTAATATATAGAAAATAGTAGATTTACCATATCATTATCTCTGGTATAGTCTTTGCTATATAGGAAATATGAAAAATA
This sequence comes from Deltaproteobacteria bacterium, assembly GCA_037133255.1. Taxonomy (GTDB): domain Bacteria; phylum Desulfobacterota; class Syntrophia; order Syntrophales; family Smithellaceae; genus FEN-1160. The sequence goes on along the minus strand of JBAXON010000077.1, from coordinate 10,857 downwards.
TTTTCAACTAACGGAGCAGACCATGGCAGCAGCAGAAAAAGATAAAAAAGACGTTAAAGACGAGAATGAGGGAGAAGAGCATGTTCCGGAAAAGAAAAAAGATTCCGCGCTAAAAGGAATTATTATCGGCGTAGTTATTACAATAGTGCTGGGAGGAGCCGGAAGTGCCGCTTACTGGTTGCTAATTAAATCCAACGCGTCTGACAGTGGGAAAAAATCAGTAGAGCAGACTAAACCACTAATCATTACATTTTACCCGATGGACCCTTTTATCGTTAATCTTATCGACAATGAAGGAGAAAGATATTTAAAGGTAGTGATGCAACTGGAGTTATCCGACGGGCAAGTTGCAGAAGAGCTCAATTCCATCAAACCAAGACTAAGAGATGGAATACTCGATTTATTGTCCGCGAAAACATACAAAGAATTGACGGATCCTTTAGGAAAACAGCGTCTGCGTGATGAAATCGCCATGCGGGCAAACGTATATTCAACAAAAGGCAAGGTTACCAAAGTATATTTTACAGAATTTGTAATACAGTAGAAAATTAGACGGGGCTAAATGAGTAATATCCTTTCACAAGAAGAAGTAGATGCTCTGTTGCGCGGCATTTCTGGCGGTGCGGTAGAAACAGAAGCAGATGTATATCACGATCCTGGTGAAATTATGTCCTATGACTTAACCAGTCAGGACAGAATCATCCGTGGACGGATGCCGACGCTCGAGATGACTAATGAAAAATTTGCCCGTATGTTTCGTTCTACACTTTCTACTTTTTTGCGTAAAGTCATAGCAGTAACGGCGGTTTCGGCTGATATGATTAAGTTCGGCGAGTTTTTAAAAACACTTCCAGTACCCACCAGTCTTCACCTTTTTCGTATGGAGCCCATGCGGGGTAGTGCTATTTTCGTTGTGGAGTCTAAAATAATATTTACTCTTGTGGATATAATCTTTGGAGGGACAGGCATTGAAGCTTATAAAATTGAGGGGCGTGAATTTACAGCTATAGAGAATAACCTGATCAAGAAAGTAGTTTTGAGTGCTCTGGCAGATTTAGAAAAATGCTGGAAGTCGCTGATCGATTTAAAAATATCATATCAACGTGCTGAAATTAACCCGCAGTTTGTACAAATCGTTCCACCTACGGATGTTGTTATTGTTATAAATTTTGAACTTGAAATTGAATATACTTCCGGGGTCGTATCGATTTGCATTCCCTATTCTATGCTTGAGCCGATCAAAGAAAAATTGTCCGCAGGTTTCCAAAGTGAGCAAATGGAGGTGGATAAAGGGTGGACTAATCGATTTAAAGAGGGGCTTGTAAAATCTAATGTGGAACTTATGGTAGAACTGGGACGGAGTCAGGTACATGGAAAGGACGTAGTTAATTTAAAAAAAGGTGATGTTATCCAACTGGATCATTATGCTTCTGATCCGCTGGATATTTATGTGGAAGGAATTATCAAATATAAGGGGTACCCGGGAACTTTTAAGGGAAATCAGGCAGTACAAATATCCAAGATAATCACGGGGAAAGAGGACGCCGAATATGGAACAAAATGAAATTGATGAATTAATGAAAGGTGGGAGCAGGTCGAATAATTCAGCTCCGGATGAAGAGAAAATAAGTTGGGATGATGTTAAGGATGAGATGGCGCAGTCCCAGAGACCAACTCCCCCCAAAACAGAGGTGTCCAATGTTAATTTTGATGAATTAAAGAGGACAAAGCCTGACGGCGGGAAATCGTTCAATCTGGACTTTATTTTGGATATTCCTCTAACTCTGACTGCTGAATTAGGCAGAAGCAAAATGCTGATTAGCGAGCTGTTGCAACTGGGACAAGGTTCAGTGCTGGAATTAACTAAATTGGCCGGGGAACCAATGGATGTATATGTCAACCAGAGACTCATCGCGCGTGGTGAAGTTGTAGTGGTCAATGAAAAATTCGGTGTGCGTTTGACAGATATTGTTTCCCCAGCGGAAAGAGTTAATAAATTAGTGTGAGAGTAATTATATGGATACTATTTCGTACGCTTCTTCTTTTTTAAAAATGATTTTTGCGCTGGCTATTGTACTTGGTCTGCTTTTTGGTGTGATGTATTTTGTGAAAAGATTCATGCAACAGGTGGCACCTTCATCGGATAATCACGCGCTAATCAATATAATTTCCTCCAGATATTTAGGTCCCAAAAGCAGCATAATACTTGTTGAGGTCATGGATCAAGTCATTGTTGTCGGAATATCCAATCAGCAGATGACTACTTTGGCTTGTATTGATAATCCTTTAGCCATCGCCGAAATAAAGGCAAAACGTGCCCAAACTCCTTCCATGAATTCTCCCGTAGATAAGATCACAAAGTACATATCTTCTTTAAATCTGCCTTCCGGAAGACAAAAGGATAAGTACTCAAAATGAAAAATATCAAATTGATAATTATTGTATGCTTTTTGTGTCTGGCAGGATCAGCGATAATATCGGTCGCAAACGTTTATGCCGCTCAGAGCTTTTCTCTTCCCAATATCAGTTTGAGCATGTCCGGAGGTACGACGGAACCGGAAAAAGTTTCTTCTCTTATTCAATTGGTAATACTGCTGACCATACTTTCTATGGCTCCGGCCCTTCTGCTCATGGTTACGTCTTTTACTAGAATTGTGATTGTCCTTTCGCTTTTAAGGCATGCCTTGGGCACACAGACAATGCCGCCGAATCAAATCATTGTCGGCCTATCATTGTTTCTAACTTTCTTTATCATGTCTCCGGTTATTAATCGTGTGAACGATGAAGCGCTAAAGCCTTATTACGAAGAGCAGCTGACAGGCGAGCAAGCTTTCGAGAAAGCCACAACACCAATTAAAGATTTCATGCTTAAACAGGTTAGAGAAAAGGATCTGGCTCTTTTTGTCAAAATCGCGCAGGAAAAGCGGCCGGAAAAACCGGAAGATATTTCTCTCACAACATTGATACCGGCCTTCGCCATAAGTGAATTGAAGACAGCATTCCAAATCGGCTTTATGATTTATTTGCCTTTTCTTGTTTTGGATATGGTTATTGCCAGTGTTTTGCTTTCCATGGGTATGATGATGCTCCCGCCAATCATGATTAGTTTGCCCTTCAAGCTGCTTCTTTTTGTGCTTGTTGATGGATGGCATTTAATTGTGGGTTCATTAGTGCAAAGCTTCCGTTAGCTTAAAAAGGAAATAAATGACTACAGACACAGTTGTAGGTTTAATGGTGGAAACAATTAAGATAACACTCTTGATATCGGCTCCGATGCTGATTGTAGGTTTGATTGTCGGTGTAGTGATCAGCCTTCTTCAGGCAGTGACACAGATTCAGGAAATGACGCTGGTATTCGTGCCAAAAATTGTCGCCGTACTGATTACACTAGTTGCTGCGCTGCCTTGGATGATTAGTTTGCTTACAACCTATACTCAAAATATATTTGCTAATATCCCTGCGTATATTAAGTGAATCTAAAAAAGAGAAAAGACAAAAATGTGGAAAAATGAGGCCAGCTTAAATGAGTTTACCATACTTATCCGCCGAGCATGTAGAAGCCTTTATCCTTGTCTTTCTGCGGGTAAGTGCCATGATAGTCACCATACCGGTGATAAGTGATGCATCCGTTCCCGTTCAAATTAAAGCGTCTTTATCCATATTAATCAGTCTTATAATATTTCCGCTGGTTTTGCCGAATATTCCCGAACCTGCAAATTATCAGGTTTTAATTTTAATGTACCGGATGGCTGGCGAAGTTATGATTGGCGTCATTATCGGTTTTGCGGCGAGATTCGTATTTGCTGGAATCCAGATGGCAGGAGATATGATTGGCTTTCAAATGGGATTATCAGTTGCCAATGTTATTGATCCGATGACAAACCAGCAAGTGTCAACAATTGCCGAATTACAATATCTAATTGCCATGCTTGTATTTTTGGCTGTTGACGCACACCATTTTTTCTTTTCAGCAATAATTCAAAGCTACAGTGTTTTAAATCCACTGACTTTTCATTTTTCCGGGCAATTAATGCAAAGCATCTTTGAGTTTTCGCAAGAGATGTTTGTTATTGCTGTAAAATTGGGGGCGCCACTTATGGCGGTAATGCTTTTCACAAACGTAGGTTTGGGAATTATTGCCCGCACAGTTCCCCAAATGAATATATTCATTGTTGGATTCCCTTTACAAATATCAATCGGGTTAATTTTTCTGGGATTAACCGCGCCTTTGTTAGTTAAAATGTCGCAAGGACTTTTTGCCGGATTGGAAATGAAGATTGGATCACTTTTACGCCTAATGTGAAAGAGCAACAAAGAGTTTTTAAGTTGATCTAAATAACGGAATATTGACACTTTTGTCATTTAAACGACAGGTAATACCAAGTTGCTTTCAAAAAACAAAATATGAATTTTTGAAAGCTTACTTGGTATTATGCCCGGTAAATCAACCTTTTAATATTTCATAGCTACTTGGTGCGATTTATGGCTGATAATGATCAGGATCAGGAACGAACTGAAGAAGCGACAGGGCGACGCCGCGAAGAAGCGCGCGAAAAAGGGCAGGTTGCTCGTTCTCATGAACTTGTATCTGTAGGAATCCTAGTTGCTTGCCTGGTATATTTTTATTTTGGAACTTCCGGATTACTTAAGAAAATCATGGAATTAATGACATCCGGCTTCCGCGCTGCGGGCACAACGGACATTACACAGGCAAGCATACATGGCATTATTGCCGCGTATATTTTCAAAGGATTTATCATTCTTTTCCCCTTGATGCTTACAGTATTTATCGCCGCTATTTTATGTAACGTGCTGCAGGTTGGCCTGATGTTTTCTTCGGAATCAGTACAGCCGCAAATTTCCAAAATAGATCCGATAAAAGGTTTCGAAAGACTATTTTCTCTGCGCTCCCTGATAGAGCTGATTAAAAATATCTTTAAAATTTGTATAATAGGTACTGTTGCCTATCTGGTTATTAAAAATGAGCTGGACAATATGTTCACTCTCATGGAGCAGAGCGTTTGGAGAACATTGGCTTATTTGGGTGGCATTTGTTTTAAAATAGTACTGGTCACAACGATAGTGTTAGTAATTCTAGCGATCCTTGATTATATTTATCAGCGCTGGGAATATGAGAAAAGCTTGCGGATGACAAAACAGGAAATTAAAGACGAGTTTAAGAACACGGAAGGTGATCCTCTCATCAAAGCCAGAATCCGCCGTCTGCAGCGGGAAGCTGCCCAAAAACGCATGATGGCGGCGGTTCCCAAAGCTGATGTTATCATCACGAACCCGACACATTTAGCCATTGCGATAAAATATGATCCCGATAATATGCAGGCACCGGTGGTTGTTGCCAAAGGAGCTGATTATATTGCGGAAAAGATCAGACAAATTGCCGAAGAAAGCGATGTTCTGATAGTAGAAAATAAACCTCTGGCACAGGTATTGTATAAGACTGTTAATGTAAATGATTTTATACCGGAAACAATTTATCGCGCCGTTGCAGAAGTGCTGGCTTATGTTTACGACCAGAAAAGGGTCAGGATATTTGGATAAAAAAATATGGCGAATTCAGAAGCATTAGGAAACAATCCATTTATAGATAGTGCCAAATCAAGTTCGGCGATGATGGCTATGGGTGTGATCGCCATTCTCATAGTTATGATTATTCCTATTCCTACTTTTTTGCTGGATATTCTTTTGTCTTTCAGTATTACTTTTTCCATTATTATCCTTCTAATGTCCATGTATGTATTGAAACCACTGCATTTTTCTGTATTCCCTTCCGTCTTATTGATTGCGACATTACTTAGATTATCACTAAACGTAGCTTCAACGAGATTGATTTTGTTGCATGGTAATGAAGGAACAGCAGCGGCAGGACAAGTAATTAAAGCATTCGGAACATTTGTGGTAGGTGGTAACTATGTTGTTGGGTTAATTGTTTTTACGGTATTAGTCTTGATAAATTTTGTTGTTATTACAAAAGGCGCAACCCGCGTGGCGGAAGTAGCAGCGCGATTTACCCTGGACGCCATGCCTGGAAAACAAATGAGTATAGATGCCGATTTGAATGCCGGTTTGATTACAGAATCCGATGCCCGCCGCCGCCGTTCAGAAATTGAGCAGGAAGCCAATTTTTACGGGGCGATGGATGGAGCCAGTAAGTTTGTGCGCGGCGATGCGGTTGCCGGCATTATTATTGTTTTTGTCAATATCATCGGCGGATTAATTATCGGCGTGTTGCAGATGGGGATGACGCTTGCCGATGCTGGTCGTAATTACACTCTTTTAACTATTGGCGATGGCCTGGTAACGCAGGTACCCGCGCTTATCGTATCTACTGCCGCCGGCATGTTAGTGACAAGATCGGCAGCTTCCACTGAGTTGGGTGAAGAAGTAAAGGATCAACTTTTCATGCAACCACGGGCTATTTCCACAGCGGCGATAATGCTTTTTATTTTTGCCCTGGTTCCGGGAATGCCCAAAATATCGTTTATTATTGTTTCGGCAATTATTGCTTTTTTAGCTTATCGTGTAGTCCGGAATATAGCGAAAACAAAGCAAAAGGAGGAAGAAGAGCAACAGGCCACGCCGGCAGCATTGGATACAACAGATACAGTCACCCCTCTGGATACTTTAGGTTTGGAAGTCGGTTATGCGCTAATCCCAATGGTGGATTCCGCGCAGGGTGGAGAATTGTTGCAGAGGATTAAAGCCTTGCGCCGTCAACTCGCCACAGAAATGGGTTTTATCATTCCGGCGATTCATATACGCGATAACTTGAAGCTTCGGCCTGATGAATACAGCGTGTTACTTCGAGGCGTGGAAGTTGCTCGCGGGACTGTTATGGTCGGACATTATTTGCTCATATCGGCGGATGATAAAGATATGAAGATCAAAGGGATTCCGACTAAAGAACCAGCTTTCGGACTTCCCGCCATGTGGGTTACTGAAAGGGAGAAAGACGCGGTTCAATTGAAGGGACATGTTGTTGTTGATCCAGCGACTGTAATTACGACACACTTAACCGAACTAATCAAAACTTACGCTGATGAAATACTTGGCCGTCAGGAAGTTCAGGCGTTGCTGGACAACCTGGAACAACTTTATCCGCGTGTAGTCAAGGAAATTGTGCCCAAAACAGTTCCTGTTAGTTTGGTGCACAGAGTTCTGCAGCGTATCTTACGGGAACGTATTTCCATTCGTGATTTGCTTACGATCATAGAAACCATTGGTGAGTATATTGCCACTACAAAAAATGCCGACATTCTGACAGGATATGTCCGACAATCTTTAGCGCGGGCAATTACCAGGCAATATCAGGACAAAGACGGCAATATTACAGTAATGATTATGTCTCCTGATATTGAAGAAAATATCAGCCGCTCAATTCAGCATACTGAAAACGAATCATTCATTTCTCCGGATCCAAACATAGTGAAGAAATTGGTTCTCAATTTACAGAAACTGGTCAACATTTTTATATCAAGTGGCATACAGCCGATTATTTTATGTTCGCCCAACAATAGGATTCATTTTCGTAAAATATTGGAAAAGTTTTACCCCAGCATGGTCATTTTAGCGCACAATGAAATATCACGTGAAGTAAATGTAAAATCTTTAGGGATGGTAGAACTATAACATGCAAGTTAAACGTTACGAAGTTTCCAGCATCAGTGATGCACTGGTAAAAATTAAGAAGGATTTAGGTCCGGACGCCATCATTCTTTCTACAAAGAAATTAAAAGGCGGGAAGGAATCCGTAATCGAGGTAATGGCGGCGCGTGATGAAAAAAATAATCTGCAGGGCAGAGCTTTAAGAGATGTTTTGCCGGACATTAGTTCCCGTTTTACGGAAAAGAATGAAGATATTTTTGCCTTCCTGCGCGCAGAGATAAATGAGCTCAAAGAAGCCATTTATTTATCGCACAAAGATAATTCATTGAACCGGGAGCTTGCTGAAATAAAAGAAACCATGGATAAATTTTTCGATCTTTTGGGCATGCGTAAGGGAAAGGCAAGTCAGGATATAAACCAAAAAGTATATCTTCATTTACTTAGCCGTGGTTTTTCCCGTGGGAGTGCCTGTAGTATAGTCGAATCGGTAAATCAGGAATTATCATCCGGGGTGGAATTGAGTGAAAAAAAGACATTGAGAATCGTGGAGGATTATATCGTTAAGTCATTGCCAGTCGCACAGGGAGCAAACGATAAAAAAAAGATTAAAGTATTTATTGGCCCTACCGGTGTGGGAAAGACAACGACACTGGCTAAAATGGCCGCGCGTTATTCAATAATGAAAAAGATGAAAGTTGGTTTGGTGACAACGGATACTTTCCGTATTGCGGCAACTGCTCAACTTGGAACGTATGCCAATATTATGGGTCTAAATATGGAAGTGGCGTCAACTAGAGAGTCCTTCCATAAAGCAATTCGGCTTTTTTCCGACAAGGATGTTATTCTTGTAGATACACCCGGACGCGGACGTATTGATGATGGATATATGAATCTTTTGGAAAACTGCTCACCTCATCATAATACCGAAACAAATTTGCTAATCAGTGCGACGGACAGTGAGGATAATTTGCATGATATCCTCTCAAGGTATGCAACAATTAAATTTGATAATCTTATTATTACAAAAATTGATGAATCAAAGCGATTTGGCATTCTTTATGATGTGATCAACAAAGTTAAGAAGCCTGTCACCTACCTGACTTGTGGACAAAATGTCCCGCAAGATATTGAGGAGGCTACACCACCGAGAATGGCAAATTTAATTATGAGTAATCTCGTTAATTAGTTTGTAAATAAGGAGCTCTATGATAGCGGACCAAGCGGCAAATCTCCGAGAATTGAGAAAGAAAGAGAAAAATATAGTCGTCAGGTCAGATACTCTGATCAAGCCTCGTGGCTATTCAATCCGAGAGCAAAGTATTCGCGTCATATCAGTGACTAGCGGCAAAGGTGGTGTGGGCAAGACAAATATTTCGGCAAATCTGGCTTATCTTCTTTCCCTTCGGGGGAAAAAGGCGCTGGTGCTTGACGCTGATGCCGGTTTGGCCAATATTGATGTTATTTTAGGAATTAATTCACAATATAATCTGTATCATGTTTTAAAAGGAGAAAAGTCACTATCTGAAGCAGTTATCGAGGGGCCTGGTGGTATCAAGATATTGCCTTCAGCGTCCGGTATTCCGGAAATGACTGATCTATCCCGTGGCCAAAAACTGACGTTAATCGATGAATTAAATGCTCTTAATGAAGATCTTAATTTTATGATAATTGATACCGGCGCTGGTATTTCTTCCAATGTCATGTATTTTAATATGGTGGCAAAAGAAATTATTGTAGTAACTTCTCCGGAGCCAACCGCTCTGACTGATGCTTATGCTTTGATCAAAGTTCTTTATCAACGTCACGCCAAAAAGCGTTTTCGCCTGCTTGTAAATATGGTCAATAATTCTTCAGAGGCAAAGGAAATATATGAGAGACTGAGTCAGGCCACCGATCATTTTTTAAATTTAACTATTGAATATTTAGGATATGTATTATTAGATGAAAAAGTTAAAGATGCAATAAGACATCAAAAGGCTTTCGCTGAACTTTATCCTAATTCTCCTGCAACCAAATGTCTGGCCAAGATTGCGGATAAACTCTGCTCTGAAACGCAAGAGGAAGATGATACCGGCAGTATAAATTTTTTCTGGGATAGTATAATTGATAAAGATGGCAGACAAGAATAAACGTGATGAAAAGATCATGAAGTATGCGCCGCTCGTAAAAAATATAGTCGGGCGGATGGCAGCAAAATTGCCTATTGATATTGCCGATAAAGAGGACTTAATCAATGTGGGTATTATGGGATTGATGTCCGCATTGGAAAAATTTGATAAAACCCGTAATGTTCAATTCGAGACCTATGCCAGTTTTCGCATTCGTGGAGCGGTTCTCGACGAGTTAAGAGCTAAGGATTGGGTCCCTCGCGCCACCAGAAGTAAAGATAACAAGCTGGAGAGCGCCATGGTTGAACTGCGCAAGGGATTGGGAAGGGCGCCTAGTGAAGAAGAAATTGCCGGACATTTGGGAATTTCTCTGGAAGTTTATTATAAACTACTCGATGACGCAAGATGCGTCCCTTTAATATCTATAGAAAATTTGCCTCCTGACTATTTTGAAAGATATAGCCGGGAAGACATTATGGAGGAAATAAGCAAAGGGAATCCCCTCAATTCATTGGTCAAAATGGAGGTGAAGGATAAACTGAAAAAAGCGATTGATCAATTACCAGAAAAAGAAAGATTGGTTCTTTCGCTTTATTATTATGAAGAGATGACCATGAAAGAGGCTGGTCGAGTTATGGATTTAACCGAATCGCGTGTCTGCCAACTTCATGCGCAGGCGGTTTTACGGTTGAAAGGTACCGTGAATTTTTCTGGATAAAAGATTGCGTAGCTAATCCCTGGGCTTGGAATCACCCGGCTATATTCAGGGGAGGAATGTACCGTAACAAGCGGGAGGTCGCGTTAGTGCAGGGAGCCTCCGGCTCCTGCATGAGGGGGCTCCACTAATAATGCAAAAAGCAAAATTAGACATTCTGGAAAATATCCCCGATATAGAAATGATCGGGGAGAGGATTGAGATTGAAGATGTCTTTAAAACACCCCCTATTTCTGGCAAGCAGTGGGCAGGAAATAAACTTATTCTCATTATCTCAATTCTGGGTTTAGTTATTCTGGTAATTGCAGGAGGGCTCTGGTTTTATTTAACGGAAAGCGTTTTTTTGAAGAACAAAGAGAAAGTAGTTATTGCAGAGGACAATAATTTCGGCAGACAAAGTGAAGATGCAAG
>JBAXON010000076.1:0-12080 GCA_037133255.1 Deltaproteobacteria bacterium | reverse complement strand
CTCCGTGGTTTTCTATATCCTCTAGATGATGCAACATTAAGGATAGGCGAATCGCTGGCAGTAAGCAACATTATTAATGGTGATGAGGCGAAAATTAGTGTGCGTTCGGGAAGCCTGTTGTTAATCCGTTATTGGCAGAAAGACATTTTTCCGGAGGCGGTGTAACTGATGAAGCCGTTCAGGATATTATGTGTAGGCGGTTCTGATTCCAGCGGCGGGGCTGGTATTCAGGCTGATTTGAAGGCGGTGAGTGCTTGCGGTTGTTACGGTATGAGCGTTATTACCGCGGTGACTGCGCAGAATACTCGTGGTGTTCAGTCTATTCATGCTGTTCCGCAAAAAATTATTTTGGCGCAAGTGGACTGTGTTCTGAGCGATATTGGCGCAGACGCCGTTAAAACAGGCATGCTTTTAACAGTTGGAGCAATCGAAGCTCTTGTTACTAAGGTCAAAGAATACCGTCTGAGAAATTGATAGTTGATCCGGTAATGATTGCCAAGGGCGGCCAATCTTTAATGCGCGATAATGCTATGGTGGCGCTGATCAGAAAACTGTTGCCGCAGGCTTTTGTTGTAACGCCTAATATTCCCGAGGCGGAAATTTTGGCAAATTGTAAAATTAACACGGTTGCCGGGATGAAAAAAGCAGCCGCGTTGATTCATGGCCTTGGCGTCAAAAACGTGGTGATCAAGGGTGGGCATTTGAGGGCTGCAAAAAGATCAGGCGCGGTGGATATTCTTTATGATGGGAAGAATTATTATGAGTATTCCTCGCCATGGGTTACTACGAAAGATACTCACGGGACAGGTTGCACTTACGCTTCGTCACTTGCGGCAGCTCTTGCTTGTGGAGAAAATATTGCAGAGGCAGTTTGGCAGTCCAAGGTAATGGTCACAAAAGCGATTGAAAATTCACTTCGCCTGGGCAAAGGGCACGGGTCGGTTAATGTTCTGGGCAGTATGTTGAAACAAAAAGTTTAAGTTTTGGAGGAAGAAATGACACAGTTGGAAAAAGCCAGAAAAGGTCTGGTGACGGAAGAGATGAAAATTTGTGCCACGGAAGAAGGTGTGGAGGCGGAGTATATCCGGCAGGGGATGGTGGATGGGAATATCGTGATTTGCCGCAATGTGAAACATACGACAATCAAACCTCTGGCGATAGGCCTTGGTCTGCGTACCAAAGTTAATGCCAATATCGGCACATCCAAAGACAATAATGATCTCAAACTGGAGCTGGAAAAATTAAAAATAGCGTCAGCAGCAGGCGCTGATGCCGTCATGGATCTCTCCACCGGTGGTGATCTAGCCGCCATCCGTAAGGCGATTATGGAAAACTCTTCTGTGGCAATTGGTACAGTGCCGATTTATCAGGCTGCGGTAAAGATTTTGCAGGAGAAAAAAGCGATCTCCGAGATGACTGCGGAAGATATGTTTGCCGTCATTGAGGAAAACGGCAGAGATGGAGTTGATTTCATAACAGTACATTGCGGTGTCAATCAAAGAAGTGTGGCAGCGGTGGAAGGGCAGGGAAGGGTGCTGGGTATTGTGAGCCGGGGCGGTTCGATGACGGCCAACTGGATGTACTGTAATAATAAGGAAAACCCGTTTTATGAAGATTATGACCGGCTTGTGGAAATCGCGCACCGTTATGACATGGTTTTGAGTTTGGGTGACGGACTTCGTCCCGGCGCCATCGACGATGCGACCGATCAGGGGCAACTGCAGGAACTGATCATTCTGGGCGAACTTGCGGCGCGGGCGCGCGCTGCCGGAGTGCAGGTGATGATTGAAGGTCCCGGGCATGTGCCGATTACTGAAATTGAAGCCAACATCAAACTGCAAAAGAAAATCTGCCAGGGCGCTCCGTTTTATGTCTTAGGGCCGCTACCCACTGATATTGCGCCGGGTTACGATCACATAACATCTGCCATTGGTGGAGCCATTGCCGGAGCAGCCGGCGCCGATTTCCTCTGCTATGTAACTCCTGCCGAACATTTGCGGCTGCCGACACTTGCTGACGTCCGCGAAGGAGTAATTACCGCGCGTATTGCCGCGCATATTGCCGATATAGCCAAAAATGTACGCGGCGCGAGGGAGAGAGATCGAAAGATGTCCCAATGCCGTAAAAATTTTGACTGGCAGGGGCAGGTGGACTTATCCATTGATCCGGAAAAAACCAGCGCATTTCTGGAAAAAAGCAAAAGTGCGCAGGATGAAGGTTGCACGATGTGCGGTGAATTCTGCGCAATTCGATTAGGGAAGAGGTGAAGAGGAGCAAGGTTTGTCAGATACAGCAACAGATAAACGCCAGGAAGCAGCCCGGATAGTTTTACAGTTAAGATCAGCGGGATTTGAAGCTTATTTTGTCGGTGGTTGCGTGCGTGATTTTGTGATGGGCGTTGTTCCCGCCGATTACGATATCGTCACATCGGCAATTCCCGATCAGGTGATCGCGCTTTTTAATCGCACTGTCGCCATCGGAGCAAAATTTGGTGTTGTTGCTGTGATTGTGGGAGGCTATTCATACGAGGTGGCAACTTTTCGCAGCGATGATGTTTACATCGACGGCAGGCGGCCATCGAACGTTCATTTTACTTGCGCTAAAGAGGATGTCTTCCGGCGGGATTTTACCGTTAATGGTTTGCTTATGGATCCGGTAACGGGGGAGATCACGGATTATGTTGACGGCCTTACCGATATTCAGAAAAAGATAATCCGTACGATTGGTGATCCCGATAAGCGTTTCCAGGAAGATCACCTGAGGATGTTGCGGGCAATTCGTTTTACAGCTAATCTTAATTTCAAACTTGACTCTTCCACGCAAGAATCCATTGCCAAAAAGATTGCTCAAATTCAAACAATCAGTGCTGAACGCATTCAGGATGAGCTAAATAAGCTTCTTACCCGAGGTGGTGCCCGCAGGGGATTGGAGTTAATGGCGCAAACCGAAATGTTGCGGGAGATATTGCCGGAGGTGGGTGCCATGCAAGGTATTGAACAACCGCCTCGATTCCATCCGGAAGGTGATGTCTGGCAGCATACTTTGATGATGATGGAAATATTATCTGAAGAAAAAGAAGCTGCGCTAAACCCGGTGATGGCCTGGGGTGCTCTGCTCCATGATGTCGGTAAACCGGTATCACGCACTGAGGATGAAAACGGCGTGCATTTTTACGGCCATGTTCAGCACGGTGGAAAAATTGCCGATGGAATAATGCATCGCCTGAAGTTTTCACGAGCGCAAAGGGAATCGGTACTCGATCTCATTTTGCAGCACATGAATTTTATGAATGTTCAAAAAATGCGTCCTGCCCGGCTCAAAAGATTTTTACGTATGCCGGATTTTGATTTGCACCTGGAGTTGCATCGTCTTGATTGTCTGGCCAGTCACGGTATGCTGGATAATTATGAATTTTGCCGCAATCAACTGGAAAACTTAACGATGGAAGAATTACATCCGCCGCGTTTGCTAACTGGTGACGATTTGATTGCTCTCGGGTTTACCCCCGGTAAAATAATCGGTGAAATTTTACGCGCGCTGGAAGACGAGCAAATGGAAGGCAGAATTAGTTCACAAGATGAGGCAAAAATATTTGTTGAGAAGAACTGCAAAATATTGATAAAAGATTAGAACGATGAAAAATTTACTTCCAAAAATAATACTTATTTTTATAATTTTGTTTCTTGCTTTGTCTTGTTCAAGCCGGACGACACGCATAATGCCGCAATCATCGGTTCAAAAAAATAAATCGTTAGAGCTCATGGGCTATACCATTCAGGCCGGAGCCTTTGCCAAAGTTGAAAACGCGGTGCGTTTGACGGAAACTCTGAAGAAGCGAGAATTAAATGCCACCTATTTCAAGGCTGCCGACGGATTGTTTAAGGTTCGCTTCGGAAACTTTTCCACAAAAGAAAATGCGAGGCTGCGAGCGCAAAGTTTAAAAGAAGCTCATGTCATTGAAGAGTTCTACATTGTCAAGCCGGAAGATTATACTGTTGCCAGACAAAAACAATATGGCACGAGTTATTTAAGAGAGTCTCTTGTAAAAACTGCCCGTGATTTTATCGGAGTCCCATATCTATGGGGTGGAACTTCTCTGGAGACAGGATTTGATTGCAGCGGTTTAACCATGACAGTGTATCAGTTAAACGGTTTAGATTTGCCGCGCCATTCCAAAACACAGTATGATGCCGGAAGCCCTGTAAGCATAAACCAATTACAAAAAGGCGATTTGGTTTTCTTTGCGCTAAAAGGAAAAAGAAAAGTTTCGCATGTGGGAATTTATATCGGAGATGGAAAATTCATCCACGCTCCGTCTCATGGTAAAAAAATATGCGTTGAGTACCTTTCCACTCCATTTTTCGCTAAAGGATTCGTCAGCGGACAAAATTATCTCTAATTAAAATTCTGACAATATTTTGTGAGTAACGATTAAAATGATCATCTTTGAGGATATCATCGTCATAATAATGCGTCCGAATAATTTCACATGCTCAGCAAAGCCTTGTCATCTCTATGTTTGGTAAGTATGAAAATAAATAAAAATAGTTTTTCAACTTCACATTCTGATCGTCATCGGTAATTTTATCAAAAAATAAGTGTTGATGGAGAAAAAATAAAATAAAAAAAAGTTAATATTTATTGCATTTTTTGTTGACGTTAATAAAAAAATAAAGTAAAATTGAGCCACATGGGAGTAATGTTGTGTTAATCGAAGAATAAAATTTGACCAAAGGAGGCTACACAAGATGGCAACAGCAAAGAAAGCAGCAAAGAAAGTTGTAAAGAAGGCAGCAAAGAAAGTTGTGAAGAAGGCAGCAAAGAAAGTTGTAAAGAAAGCAGCAAAGAAAGTAGCAAAGAAAAGATAGTCAACAGGTATTAGGAAATAAAAATGAGCAGGCAACTTTGTTAATGTTGTTTGCTCATTTTTTTAGTAACCGAAAATTTCTGCAAAACATCAATCCAAATAAAATTTAAATCTTTATTTCAATAAATGTGATTAAATGATATGAGAGTAATCGAGAGGTGACTTATGAATAAAGATTTAATACTCAGCATCGATAATGGAACACAATCAATAAGGGCGTTAGTATTCGATTTACGGGGTAATCTTATTTACAAGAAACAGGTGCCACTGCAACCATATGTATCACCCGAACCTGGTTGGGCAGAGCAGGACGCGAACTATTACTGGAAATCATTGTGCCAGGTCTGTCAAATGCTCTGGCAGGAAACATCGGTGTCTAAAGAAGCTATTGCCGGTGTTACTATTACAACTCAGCGCGCCACAATGATTAACGTTGATAAAAATGGCAAGCCTTTGCGTCCGGCAATAGTCTGGTTGGATCAACGGCGAACAAGCGGATTAAAGCCGGTGGGCGGCCTTTGGGGGCTAGCGTTTAAATTATCGGGCATGACGGAAACTGTAGCTTATCTGCAGGCTGAAGCGGAGAGTAATTGGATTCGCACTCATCAACCGGAGATTTGGAGCAAAACTCACAAATTCCTTTTTCTCTCCGGATACCTTACTTACTGTCTGACAGGCAGGTTTGTTGATTCCGTCGGTTGTCAGGTTGGTTATATTCCTTTTGATTATAAGAATAAGCGTTGGGCTTCTTCCTGGATGGAAAATTGGAAATGGGATATGACTAAGGTGGAACCGGAGATGTTACCGGAACTGGTTGAGCCTGCAGAGGTTATGGGACATATTACGCGAAGTGCTGCCGCTGAAACCGGTATACCGGAAGGACTGCCGCTGATTGCCGCAGCCGCGGATAAGGCCTGTGAGGTGCTTGGCGCAGGGTGTCTTGAGCCGCATATTGGTTGTTTGAGTTACGGAACAACGGCAACGATCAACACTACTCACTATAAGTACATAGAAGCAATTCCGCTCATTCCTCCGTATCCTTCAGCTGTGCCTAATGCTTATAGTCTGGAAATTCAAATTTTTCGGGGTTATTGGATGGTTAGCTGGTTTAAGGAACAGTTTGCACAGCTCGAACAGCAAATAGCGGAATCGCGAGGAGTTGTGACAGAAACAATTATTGAGGATCTGTTGCACAAAGTGCCGCCGGGATCGATGGGACTTATTCTGCAACCTTATTGGTCGCCGGGAATCAAAGAGCCGGGGCCTGAAGCCAAAGGCGCGGTGATCGGTTTCGGTGATGTTCATAATCGTGCTCACCTATACCGGGCTATTCTGGAAGGTTTAGCTTACGCGTTGCGCGAAGGGAAAGAACGTGAGGAAAAACGAAGCGGGGTGAATATAACCGAATTGCGTGTATCCGGTGGTGGTTCACAAAGTAACGCTGCGATGCAGCTTACCGCCGATATTTTCGGATTGCGCACAGCCAGACCTCATATATATGAAACATCTGGTTTGGGCGCGGCGATAGACGCGGCAGTCGGTCTGAAACTTCATCCTGATTTTAAAACAGCTGTTGCGGAAATGACACGTATCGGCGAGTTCTTTGAGCCAAACATGACAACGCATAAGATTTACGACCAGCTTTATAAACGCGTTTACAAACAGATGTATAAAAGGCTCAAACCACTTTACGAAGAAATTCGTTCAATAACAGGATATCCCAAAAGGGCAGGGGAGATTTAAATCACTTTTGCATCGGCAGATCATGTTCCTTCCAGCTGCTTCCCTGATATATGAACGGATGTACATTGATTGATTTGATCCCTTTTCCGGTTTTCTTAAAAACCAGAGAAGCGATGATAGTTTCACGAGGGGCGATGGATACGCCTTTAGTTCCTGATGCCTTACTGGTAATTTTCTGCGAGCCTTTAAAAAAAATCACATTAGTAACTTCATAGGATTTTCCTGACTGGTCGATAAGTTTAGATTTGGGCCATGATATGTAGTTGTCATAAAGGGCAACACTTTTCACAACATTGGAATTATTGCGAATGCTGATGGATAAGGTGACTTCCGCCCCCTCTGATTTTATGCCTGTATTTGTAAATGCAATTTCATCAGCTTTGACAGATGCAGCAGAAGACGATTCCGAATTTGATTCTGGGCTTGACTCCCACCAGGCTTTCTTCGATTCCGTCCCTTTGTCGGCGGCGCGCGCTGATTTAATTGGTTTCTTATAAATTGACGGTTTGTCTTTTGCCGGAGGTATGAAAACAAACATAGCCGCAACGATGAATGCGATAACCGGTATGGCAATGTACATGATTTTTTTGTTGGTCAGGATTTGATTAAATGTGCTGATCTCTTTTACATTGCTATCTGGAATATTCTTTGATGGTGTTTTCCCGGCTGCAATTAATTCATCATCAGAAATTGCGGGAGATTCTTTTTTAGCCGGCAGGTGATGTGCCGGTTGAGACCGCAGGCCAGTATGCCCAACCGCGTAGATGTCGTGTTCGCGAATATGCTTATCCGCCCTTGCTCCTTTATATTGAAAGAGTTGAGCATATTCCTGTGAAAGACAGGAGACAATATCATAATAGGAGCGTGAAACCAGTAATTGCCCAGCATCAGCAAAGCTCATGATGCGTTGCGCGACATTAATGCCGTCACCGATAAGATTTACCTGATTGTTAATGTCTTTGAGCAGCTTTACCGGGCCGAGATTTATGCCCATACGAACAAGCAGATCAGGCATAGATGTTGACTGTTCGGTGTTCAATACATCGCGCATATTCATGGCAACAAAAAGAGCATCCTCAGGATCACCGAGAAATCCGATTGCCGCGCCGTCTCCGGTATCCAGAATAATGCGGTCGCTCACAGGAATATCCATCAGAGTTTCGGCAATAAGGTTGTTGAAACGCTCCTTTAATATAATTTGTTCTTCAACCGATTTTTTCGAATATTCAACAATGTCCAGAAAGACGACACTGCAAATAAAAGTTCTATTAGGGCGAAATTTTAAATTTTGTGAGCTATCATCGCTGATCATGATTATAACCTCGCATTAAAGATGATTAGACATAAACAGATTTATTTCAATATTTCAAGGAATAAATACAAGTACCTTTTTTATTGAAAATACTTGCAACTAAATACATAAAAGTATTAGAATGCTTAAAAGTAATTCAATAACAAAGATTTGCAATGTGCTTTTAATTTAAGAAAAAAAGGGGGGCTAAAATGGAACAAAAAGAAGTAATTGATCTTCTTGATGCCATGGAAGAAAAAATGCTGGACAAGGTCACCCTGGGATTTTCACCGGAAATTCTGGCTATTCTCGATGATATGGATGCAAGCAATAATGAAATTGAAATGCTCAAGCCCCGTATCGGCAATGAGATAATGATGCACATTTTCAATATTGCTAATTCCGCGTATTACGGAAGCTTGAGAAAGGGCAGTATTTATACATTTTATGAAGTCGTCACTCGCTTGGGGATGAGTCACACCAAGGCTCTCATTATTATTTTAGGCCTGCAACTTCTGGCACGTGAGGACAAAGAAATCGAAGTAATATTTGCCCGCAGTTTTGCCTCATCTGTAATAGGAAAAGTTATCGCTCAACAGTTTGGTATGCGGGAAGATGCCGTAAAAAAGGTTGAGCTGGGTGGGTTATTTTCCGAAATCGGCAAGATGATCATGGTCTTATACAAAAAATTGCATGCTCAGGAAGATGTTCGAATTGACAAAGAATTCATCGACAAATATCAAGTGTATCTGTCCGAAAGGATTATTGAGAAATTTGCCCTGCCGGATTATTTAAAACCGATGATATTTTCCGAAGGACTTGTGGTTGAAGCAAATTATTTAACCATGTCCGGTTTGACTCAGCTGGCAATAAACTGTGTGGCGGCAAGCTTTAACAAATTTCACAATCATCTGGTTATTGAAGCTTTGCCGCTTCCTTTGGGGCAGGACCAAGTAGCGACACTGGATTCCATAATTGAGGATCAGTTCAATGCCGTGAATTTGGGCAAATATCTTAGGATAATAAAGAAAAGAGAGAGGATCTTACCGAAATATGAAAGCAAAAAGAAAAAGTGAAGTAGGGATCAGCAATCTATTGGTAACCGGAGGTTGTGGATTCATTGGCAGTAATTTTATTCGTAATTTGTTAAAGGATGCAACTTTTTCCGGCAGGATAATTAATTTGGACAAATTGACGTATGCGGGTAATCCGGAAAATCTGGAAGGTATTGCAGCGGATTTTGGGCCAAGATATGTTTTCCAAAAAGTCGATATTTGTGATGCCGCCGGGCTGGAAAAGGTCTTTGGTCAGCATGATATTGACGCGGTCTGCCATTTTGCCGCCGAATCACATGTGGATCGTTCCATAAAAGATCCGGGTAGTTTTATCCAAACAAATATAGTTGGAACTTTTAATCTTCTGGAAATTGCCAAGGCCAGGGGGGATAAATTTAAACTGTTTCATCATGTCAGTACAGACGAAGTTTATGGCAGCCTCGGAGCGGAAGGACTTTTTCGGGAAGATACGCCATATCGGCCGAATAGCCCTTATTCCGCGTCAAAGGCGGCATCCGATCATCTTGTGCGTGCGTACCATGAAACTTTTGGGCTGCCCACTACAATATCAAACTGCTCGAACAATTATGGCCCATACCAATTTCCGGAAAAGCTTATTCCGCTGGTCATTCTCAATGCTTTGGAAGGTAAGCCTTTGCCTGTTTACGGTGATGGTAAAAATGTTCGGGATTGGCTCTATGTTGAAGACCATTGCGATGCCATCTGGACAATTATGACGAAAGGTTTGATCGGTGAAACATATAATGTCGGCGGCAATGCCGAGATGGAAAATATTTTAATTGTGCAGCTGATTTGTGATATTCTTGATGAAATTAAACCGGCAATTGATGGAAAGTCTCGTCGTCAGTTGATTACATTTGTTGCGGACCGTCCGGGACATGATCGCCGGTACGCGATTGATTTTGCCAAACTAAATGCAGCGCTTGGTTGGTCTCCACGGGAATCATTTAAATCCGGTCTGCGAAAGACTGTGAGTTGGTATTTAAATCAAAAGAAATGGGTGGAGAATATTAAGACCGGCGCTTACCAGAGTTGGATGAAAGAACAATATGGTTCATAGCATTGCTCAGGGGTGCAATTAAATGAGGATTCATTATTTTCAGCATGTGCCCTATGAAGGATTGGGTAATATTGAAGGTTGGATTAAATCCCAAAAATACTCGCTATCGGCTACACGCTTTTATGCTGCTGATCCCTTGCCGCAACTTGCAGAAATTGATTTGCTAATTATCATGGGTGGCCCGATGGGCGCCTATGACGATATAAAATATCCCTGGTTAACTGCGGAAAAGCAGTTTATTCAAGAGTCCATTAATGCCGGGAAAAAAGTGTTGGGGATTTGTCTGGGCGCGCAATTGATAGCAATGGTGCTGGGAGCGAAAGTTTATCCTCATATCCATAAAGAAATAGGCTGGTTTCCACTAAAGGTAACTGAAGAGGGCATGGAATCAAAAGTTTTCAAGGATTTTCCAAATGAGTTTCTTGCCTTCCATTGGCATGAAGATACTTTTAGCTTCCCTCGTGGGGCTGCGCGTCTGGCTGAAACCGTCGCCTGCCGCAATCAGGCGTTTTCTTATGGGGATAAAGTTGTCGGCCTGCAATTCCATCTGGATGCTAAGCGGGAAAATATCGAACGGTGGATAGAAAACGGTGCTGCTGAGTTGGGAAAAGAGCAGTACATTCAAACGCCTGAACAAATGCTGGCTCCAGAGGATGAATTTGAAAAGATTCAGGAATACATGTATAAAATCCTCGATTATTTGGAAACGGTTGATTAGATCTCTGTATGCTAAAAATAGATGACTATATATATTCAAGGAGGAAAGTATGACAATCAGAAAGAATTGTTTTTTAGTAGTGATAGTATTTGTTTGTTTAAACATGATTGTGGCTTGTACAAGCTATGAAAGGCAGGTGGTCCCTTTCAAAATGCCGGAAAGCAGTCCCAACGCTATATCTTTTGATGGTGTCATTATTGCCGCCCGGAGCTTTACTGCAAGTGAAGCAAAAGATGCGTTTGGTTTTGACATTATGTCTGCGGGTATTTTTCCCGTCCAGGTTTCTTTTGATAATAAAACTGACCATTCTATATCGATCATAGCTGATCAAACTTTTATAATCGATGCAGAAAGCAATGTTTGGCCAATTTTGGATCAAAGTATGGCGTATGACCGTTTAACTAAAAAAACTGAACTGGGCAAAGTTGCTCCTGAATCAGTAAAAAGTGGTCTATTGCTTGGTGCGGCCGGAGCGGTGATTGGGGCGGCAATTGGCATTGTTACCGGTACAAGTGTTGGTGAGGCACTGGGCAAAGGAGCTGCTATCGGTGCCGCGGCGGGACTTACCGTTGGCGGAGTGCAGGGTATGGATAATTCCGATGTAAAACATAAAATTAAGGAAGATTTACAATCACGATCATTGCAGTATCGGGCGATAAAAAAGGGAGAGCTGGCACATGGTTTTATCTTTTATCCCGGAGAGATGAAATCCGCGAAAGTATTGCGTCTGCAATTAAGGGCAAATAATACGGGACAAATATCCACATTTAACATGAAACTGGAAAAGTAATAAGGTTCAGTAATGAAAGAAATCATTATCGCCATCAGCGGCATAATTTTATTTTTAATTGGCATGACCAGGCTTTCTACTGTCGTGGGGTCTCTGATTAATTCGAGGATAAAGGAATATGTTAAATATGCCGTGGATAAACCGGTTTGGGGTCTTTTTACAGGTATCTTTACCACAATTATTTTCCAGAGTTCTTCCGCCTCTACCGCGCTCACCATCGGCATGGTCAGTGCCGGCCTGATTAGTTTTTACAGTTCACTTGCCATTATTTTGGGTGCCGACATCGGCACTACATTGACCGTGCAATTTGTGATTTGGCGTTTTACGGAAATTTCCCCGCTGTTTATTTCTCTGGGCGGGCTTTTGTGGTTGATTGGTCGCGACAAATGGAAAATTGCCGGTGAAATAATATTTTTATTCGGTTTGATTTTCTTTGGTTTAGATCTGATGGGTCAGGCAACAGCGCCTTTAAAGAATTCGCCAGTTTTTTTAAACTTCTTTGCCCACACAAAGAGTCCTGTATTCGGTATTATTT
>JBAXON010000075.1:0-12132 GCA_037133255.1 Deltaproteobacteria bacterium | reverse complement strand
CAACATTTCATAGATACCGGCCGCGCCCATACCGCCACCTATACACATGGAGACGATACCGCGTTTTTTACCGCGCCGTTTCAGCTCATGAAGCAACTGAGCGGTCAATTTGGCGCCGGTGCATCCCAGCGGATGGCCGATGGCAATCGCGCCGCCGTTGGGGTTGATATCGCCCGCCCAATAGCGCTCTTCGATACCAACAGCACGGCAGGAATAAATCGCCTGTGACGCAAAGGCTTCATTGATTTCATACACATCAATGTCTTTTGTCGTCAAACCGGCCATTTTGAGAACTTTCGGAATCGCGTAAGCCGGACCCACACCCATTTCTTCGGCCAAACAACCGGCAACCGCATAATGAGTCATTTTGGCAATGGGTTTTAGTTTTAACTCTTTGGCTTTCTCTGCTGTCATCAGCATACAGAAAGCAGCGCCGTCGGTCATCTGTGAAGAGTTAGCCGGCGTCACGGAACCACCTGCCTTGAAAGGTGATTTTAACTTTGCCATATTTTCCAGTGTGGTCGGCCAACGCACACCATCGTCCGTATCAAATGTCACATATTCTCTAATGCGTTTGCCATTTTTAATTTTATATTTCGCGGCCTTAATCGGAATAATTTCTTCTTTGAACCTGCCGGCCTTAATGGCTTCAAAAGCCCGGCGGTTGCTTTCCACACCCATCTTATCCTGATCTTCACGCGAAATATTATGGTTCGTCGCGACGTTTTCCGCCGTGTTGCCCATATTGATATAGACATTGGGCATACTGCCGTCAAATTTCCAATCCGGATGCGGACGCATAGCTGAGCCGCCCATTGGAATATGCGTCATCGACTCGCAGCCACCGGCAATTATGATATCCGACCAGCCGGCGCGAATTTTAGCTGTTGCATCGGCAATCGCCTGAAGACCTGACGCACAGAAACGATTAACAATCATGCCGGAAACTGTAATCGGCAGACCAGCTCCCATAGCTAAAACTCTTCCCAAATTCATCCCCGTTTCGGCTTCCGGGAAAGAACAACCGACAATTACATCATCTATATCTTCAGGCTTTACTTGCGGCACTCTGGCCAGCAAACCTTTGAGTACCTGGATACCATACTCATCTGCTCTTGTTGCGGCGAGACCGCCTTTTCTTCGAGCGCCTGGACTTCTTACGGCTTCTACAATTACAGCATCACTCATGATTCTCCTCCTTCATTTCTAGAAGGCGCGGCGGTCTGTTTCCAAAACGGTTTATTCAAACCGCCGCGCTCGTTAATATGTTTTAGTTACGCAGAGGCTTTCCTGTGGTCAGTATAGCCATGATACGTTCATGTGTTTTCACCTCACCCATCAGACTGAGGAAAGCTTCTCGTTCGAGATCCAGAATTTCCTGTTCCGAAACATATGTTCCTTCCGCACAATCACCGCCAGAGAGAACATGAGCTACCTTTCTCGACACGACAAGATCGTAATCGGAAATGAAATTTCCGTATCTCATGTTCATCAGAATGGCATCTGCTAAACCGCGGAAATTCTCGCCCATCACCGGAATCTGAGGGGGTTTGGGCGATCTGTAACCGGCCATCACCAGGGACAGAGCCAACTGTTTGGCTTCATAAATCTGCTGATCACGGCTCATATTGATGGTTTCGGACTTGCGGATATAACCAAGATCCATGGCTTCTGCCGCGCTTGTGGCGACTTTAGCCATAGCAATGTTTTCAAAAGCTTTACCCATGTGATACTGCAGATTCAAACCAGCTTCCACACAACCATCAGGAATGCCTTCCGTCAGACGTACCAGAATTTCCTTACAGCCGCCACCCGCGGGAAGAACACCGACACCAACTTCGACCAGCCCCATATAAGTCTCGCCGTTGGGCAGACAACGCGCGCCGTGCATGGCGATTTCGCAGCCGCCGCCCAGAGCCAGACCGGCCGGAGCAGTAATCACCGGCTTATCCAGATATTTCATTCTCATCATAGTATTTTGCAGAGTCGCGATCATGGTTTCAAGGATATCCCATTCACCCTTCTGCGCGGCAACTAACACCAAAAAGACATTGGCGCCTGCGGAAAAAGCTCTCTCATCATGATTAGCAATAACCAGGCCTTTAAAATCTTTTTCTACGATATCGCAGGAATCGGCAATCATAGTGGTCAGGCCTTCATCAATCGAATTCATCTTGGTATGGAATTCCAGACAAGCGACACCATCACCGATATCAACCAGAGTGGCACTGGCGTTTTCTTTGATAATCTTTTTGCGCTCTTTGAGAGCAGGCAACAAGATGATGCGTGGATTTTCCTCAATCTTGGCATAACCTTTTTTATCAAAATCATAATAATATTTTCCGTCTGGTTTGCTCGTATAGAAGGATTCGCATCCCTTCTTCAACATTTCATCGATTTTCTTCGGAACTTTGAGTTTAAGTTTTTTCATGACTTCGACGGCTTCTTTAACGCCAACGGCATCCCAGGACTCAAAAGGACCTAACTTATTATTGTAGCCCCACTTCATGGCGTTATCGATTGCCATAATGTTATCGCAGATTTCACCAATCCGGTTTGCTGAATAGATGAAAGTTTTGCATAAATACGCGCGCGCGAAATCGCCGGCTTTATCATCTGCATTGAATACGTGCTTCATGGAATCGGCAACGTTTTCCATTTTTTTCGCGGCGGAGATAGAATCAAATTTCGGTTTTCCGGCCGGAACATATTCCATCGTGTCAATATCCAGCATCAACTTAACTCTTTTGCCGCTGGCATCTTTGGTTTTTTTGTAATATCCTTGCTTGGTTTTATTGCCCAACCATTTGTTGGCGATCATTTTATCCAGGAAGGGTTCGGAGGTGAAGGTTTCTCTTCCTTCATCATCCGGAACGGCGTCATAGAGGTTTTTCGCCACATGGTATCCTGTATCAAGACCAACGAGATCCATCGTGCCAAAAACGGCTGTGCCGGGATGTCCTAGGGCTTTGCCAACAATAGCGTCAACTTCATCAATTTTTAACTTCTTTTCAACCATTAGTTTGATGACATCGCACAGATCATACACGCCAATGCGGTTGCCGACAAAATTGGGCCGGTCTTTACAAATAACAACTCCCTTACCCAGCGTTTCTTCACTGAATTTGACCATGTAATCAACGATTGCTTTGTCCGTATTCTCGCCGGGGATGATTTCCATCAGCTTCATGTAACGCGGAGGATTGAAGAAGTGCGTTCCCAGAAAATGTTTTTTCAGGTTTGCGCTGAATTTCTCGCTGATGTCCTTAATGGGAATACCGGAAGTATTCGTTGTCACGATACACGTCGGCTTGATAATCTTTTCCACTTTGGCAAACAGATCCTGCTTAATTTTGAGGTTTTCGATAACAACCTCACAAATCCAGTCCACATCGGCAAGCACTCCCAAATTGTCTTCAAAATTACCGGTTTTAATCATGGATGCGTTCTTCTTGGTGAAGAAACTGGCCGGCTTCGATTTCTTAATTCCAGCCAACCCATTTTCCGCAAAGCGGTTCCTCCATGCCGGGCTTTTTTCCGTGAGGCCTTTTTTCTTATCGTCCTCCGTCAGTTCGAACGGAATGATATCGAGCAGGTAACACTCAATACCGGCATTGGTTAAATGAGCCGCGATCGTGGCACCCATAACTCCTGCTCCTAATACTGCTGCTTTTTTGATCTTTAATGACATTATTCTCCTCCTTCGCCTTTCCTATGAATCATAATTTTGGTTTGATGATTCATAAAGTTTTTTGGGCTAAGATACAATATCATAGCCACAATTAAAATAAACAATATCCGCTTCTTCCTATATTTTAAGGGCAGGCTTGCCGCCTATCCCAAAATGCCCATTCCTGATTCCGTGCTTTGACCTTGAGTCAGTCATTGACCAAAGGTCAAATAGTGACTAAACCAAATACTTTCTAAAGTCAAGGCGAAAGAAGTTATTTTTTTGAGGATTGTGCGGAAAGCTTTTTCTTCTTAAAACTCGTTATAAAACGAGAACATCCGAAGGCCATAAATACAGCTCCCAGAATCAGCGAGAAAAAAGCAAAAATAAGCGATGGATTACTCCCGTACATCGGTATGCTGCGCTGAGGATTGGACGGATCGTATCTTATTTCTAAAGTATCATCAATCTGCAAGGCTTCCCATTGTTGTTTGGATATACTACCTGTGGCGTTGATTTTAATTCCACTTGCCGGCACAAACCAGTAGTCCAGATAGTAATTACCACTACCATCGCCTGTAGTTTGAGAATGCTTTTTGATTACTTGACCACTGGCTTGCCCAGTATATTCCTGTACCCGGTTATAGTCTAAATAAGCACCCCAAGTGCCAGCCAGAAAAAAACATCCTATGCCCACACTGATAAGTCCAAAAATAATACCAGAAAAGGAAGCCTTCAATCTCAATACCTCCGATTTTACTTTATTGCGAAACATTTGAATTTCCGATCTTCCTGTCATTGTTCGCAGTACCGTGACTATCCCAATAGAACAATGGATGGCTTATATAAAGAAAGGGGTAAGGAACACATCCCTTACCCCTTGTCTGAACTTATAACAACTAATTTATTCTTATGCTGTTATTATGGGCTACTGCCTACAAAGTGGGTGTCGTCGTCATGTTTCCGTCCTGGTTTACAGTGCCAACTGCGCCTGTAAGTCCCCAAGCTGTATCACCGGTCGCTGTGACTGTGTAAGCGGCACAGGAGGTGAAAGAAACAGAGGGTGTGATACCTGCAGACTGAGTGTAACCACTTGCAGCAAGACTAGTTGTTGTCATTGCGTTGGGCAGTGGTGTTGTGCTGCATGCTCCAGCTGCGGCAAGCTGCATATTCTTTGCATCAGAAGTTATTGTTGCAATATAGCCTCTCTTTTTATAGGCTGTGAACTGCGGGATGGCGATGGCTGCCAATATACCGATAATCGCGATAACGATCATCAACTCAATCAACGTGAAACCTTTCTGTCCTTTGCTAGTGAAAATTTTCAACATAATGTTTCTCCTTCTTTCTTTAGTGTTTGTTTCTTATTTTAAATTATTACGCTTGATTTTTCTAATATTTTTTTCAAGCACTTCATCATTTATGACTTAATTATTTCTTTACTTCCTACTTAACAGCTCGGCAAGCTGCAACGGATGTGCCAAGTAAAATAAATGGAGCGCCTAGCTTTGATAAATATTGAATTAGTGTGTAAATTCAGTAATAAATATTTATATATTAATTGAGGAAGGATAAAAATAGTAACATAAATAAAGCACTAAATTGGTGATTTTCACCAAAAAAAGCTCTTTTACACCGGCTAGCATTAACTTTTGTAAATACCAAAATAGTATCGCCACAACAAGGGGCTGTTTTAATCCCGCTTCAGCAGGGCAACCACTTGTTCTTCTGTTTCCAATCCACAATATCGACAATAAATATGTCTCTCTGGATTTAATTATTTCCCATCACCATAAAATGTGGTAGTAATTATTCATTAAAAATCAGGGAAATTAAAAATGTACGAAGTTACTATTATAAAATCATTTTCCGCAGCACACTTACTTACCCAAATCGGCGGAAAATGTGAAGAACTGCACGGCCATAATTTTAAAGTGGAAGTGACTTTGGCGGCACCAAACTTAAACGAATCAGGACTATTGATTGACTTTCGGATAGTTAAAAAATGGTTAAACGAAATCCTTGACCAGATGGATCACAAGCACCTAAATGAACTTCCATATTTTGCGGGGCTTAACCCCTCGGCGGAAAATATTGCTAAATACATTTACGATCAGATGAAACTAAAAATAAAAGAATCGCAAGTCCGAATTGCGCGGATAAAAGTGTGGGAATCAGAAAACGCGGTGGTAACCTACATAGAGAATTAGACTGAAGACTGAAGGAAAAACACAAAAAACTGAAGGGAAATGGATAAAGGTTCAAGGATAGAGAATATAGGCTTGAGAGATTGTATTATTGCACCAACGCACTTCAGCCTTCAACCTAAACACCTATTTTTATGATTGACACTCAAAATCAAAAAGATTTCCGAAACATAGACATTAAAAAAGTTGGTGTGAAAAACATCAAGTATCCGATTATCGTCCTCGATCGCGCGCGCGGCACTCAGCCGGTTAACGCCACGATAAATATGTATGTCAATCTGCCGCATCATTTCAAGGGAACCCACATGAGTCGTTTTGTGGAAGTGCTCAATGACTTCAAAGGTCAGATCAACATTAAAACCTTTCAGACCATCCTGGAAAAAATGCGGCAGAAGTTGCACGCCCATTCCGCCCACATGGAAATAGAATTCCCCTACTTTCTGGAAAAGACTGCGCCGGTATCAAAAGCCAAAAGCCTGATGGAATACCGCTGCCTTTTTTCCGGCGAAAACAACGCGGAGCAGACCGACTTTATGGTAGGAGTTGTAGTGCCTGTCACCACATGCTGCCCCTGCTCCAAAGAGATAAGTCAGTTTGGCGCTCATAATCAGCGCAGTCTGGTAACGGCTAAAGTGCGCTTTCAAAAGTTTTTTTGGATTGAAGATTTGATAAAAATAGTGGAAGATTCCGCCAGTGGTGAGGTATACTCTCTTTTAAAGCGTGTAGATGAAAAATATGTAACGGAAAAAGCTTACGAAAATCCTAAATTTGTGGAGGACGTTGTCCGCTCTGTGGCGGTAAAACTAAACAATGACGATAATTTCATCTGGTATTGCATTGAAGCGGAAAACTTTGAAAGCATCCATAACCACAGCGCCTATGCCTACGTTGAGAAAGGATAAGCTCATGCCCTCTAAAAAACAGACGCAGTTTTTCAACTTATACAACCATGGTTTTATCCGCACCGCTGTTTGCGTACCGGAGCTTAAGGTTGCCGATACTTTTTTCAACACTTCAAAAACCATTGAACTTGCCAGGGAGGCGGCTTCTCAAAAAGCAGTTCTTTCTCTTTTCCCTGAACTGGGTTTATCTGCTTATTCCAATGAAGATTTATTCCACCAGGATGCCCTTCTGCAAAGCGTTCGAGAAGGCATCGCTACAATCAAAAAAGCTTCTGAAAAAATCAAAACAATTATTGTAACGGGTGCGCCACTGCAGGTTGATTGCCGTCTTTTTAACTGTGCTGTTGTTATCTACAGAGGCAGGATTTTGGGTGTTGCCGTCAAATCTTATCTGCCCAATTATCGTGAATTTTATGAAGGGAGACAATTCACGCCCGCCTCCGCCGCACTTTCTTCTTACATTGAACTAGCCGGACAAAAAGACATCCCTTTTGGCGCCGATATAATTTTTAAAGTTGCCAATATTAAAAATTTTAATTTCTTTCTCGAAATTTGTGAAGACTTGTGGGTTCCCGTGCCGCCTTCCAGCTTTGCTGCTATGGCCGGGGCCACTGTTATTGGAAATCTATCCGCTTCCAATATCACCATCGGCAAATCCGAATACCGCCATCAACTTGCGGCCAATCAATCGGCGCGTTTGGTTTCCGCTTACCTTTACGCCGCCGCGGGCACCGGAGAATCAACCACTGATCTGGCCTGGGATGGTCATGCCATGGTTTATGAAAACGGCAATCTGCTTGCCGAATCAGCCCGCTTTTCACAACAGGCGCAAATTATTTACAGTGATATTGATCTTGATCGTCTGGCACAGGACAGGATGAGACTAAACTCCTTCAGTCAAAATGCCTTAACTCACAAAGAAAAAGTTGCGGCCTTCCGTCAGATTGAATTTGCCGTAGAAGAGTTTCCTGGACGTCTGATGCTGGATCGGGAATACCCGCGTTTCCCTTATATTCCCGCTGATCCATCCAAACGCGACTTGCGTTGTTATGAGGCCTATAACATTCAGGTTCAGGGTTTAGCAAAGCGCCTGGAATCTTCCGGCATTCCCAATCTGGTTATCGGCGTTTCCGGTGGACTTGATTCCACGCATGCCCTTATTATCGCGGCTAAAACAATGGATCTTTTAGACCGTCCACGCTGCAATGTTAAAGCTTACACTCTGCCCGGTTTTGGGACGACGGCAAAAACATATAACAATGCTTTAAAACTGATGAACGCGCTGGGAGTGGATGCAAACGAAATTGATATAAAACCGGCCTGCATGCAAATGCTCAAAGATATTAATCATCCCTTCTCACACGGCAAGAAAGTTTATGATATAACATTTGAAAATGTACAGGCTGGACAACGCACCGCCGATCTTTTCCGTTTAGCCAACATGCAAAACGCTCTCGTTGTGGGCACCGGAGATTTAAGCGAACTGGCTTTAGGCTGGAGCACTTATGGCATCGGTGATCACATGTCGCATTATAACGTCAACGCCAGCGTCCCCAAAACGCTTATTCAGCATTTGATTCGTTGGGTATCCCAGAGCAGCCAATTTTCGGAAAATGTATCCAAAATTCTTATTGACGTTTTGGAGACTGAAATTTCACCAGAGCTTATACCGGGAAAACCAGGTAAAGAACCATCACAAAAAACCGAAGATGTAATCGGTCCTTATGAGTTGCAGGATTTCAACAACTTCTACATCACCCGCTTCGGCTATGTACCGTCCAAAGTAGCCTTTCTTTCTTACAGCGCATGGAGTGACAATACAAAAGGGCTTTGGCCGGATGTCCCCGTTAAAAAAAGAAATGAATATACTTTAAAAGAGATCAAAAAATGGCTCTACATTTATTTGTATAGATTTTTCAAAACTTCTCAGTATAAGCGATCCTGTGTTCCCAATGGCCCAAAAGTCGGTTCCGGTGGATCACTTTCACCGCGTGGTGATTATCGCGCTCCCAGCGATAGCGAACCTGCTGTCTGGCTGAAAAATTGGGAACAAATCCCGGAGAATGAAGATTGATCACAAAACAGACATACAAAGATTTTGATGCCACTGAATTATTTTGCCCTAAATGTAACAGAGCGGTTGCTGTGAGAAAGAAATTGTTGCTGATTCTGAAGGAAGGGGAAAAATATGATTATAGCTGCGTTTATTGTGGAACTTCCGTCGGCGACAAACTGGTCAAAGAAAACTGAAAATAAAAAAAGGAGAACCAATTGACAGAGGAATCGACTAAACCACGTTTTGTGCTTATACTAGTGGCCTGTATATTTGTCGCAGTATTGCTTCTCATTTCTATTAGAGTAATATCATACGGGTATATGCCGGTTGATGATGCCATGCGCCACGCGGCAAAAGCTATTTCCGGAAAGAGTTGGCATGAAATACTTGTTCTTCGACCTGAGATAACGATGGACAGTCATGTAGGCTGGCATGCGGTTCTGGAATTCATCAATAAAACAACGGGATGTTCTATTGATAATCTTGTTGTCTTCTCAATTGTTTTTCTCTTTATTTTCTTTTGTCTTGTTCCAATATTTTTTTTAAAAAGGCCGGAAGCATGGCTTATTACCCTCTTAATTATTTCAGTAGCTAATTTTAGTCTATACTTTCGCATATTTTCAGGAAGACCATTTATCTTTACAATGGCGGTGGTTGTTGTTTTAGGATTTTTATGGCCGCGCTTCAAATACAAACCCATACCATGGTTATCAGCTATTATTTTGACTATCTTAATAGCCCTGGCTACCTGGATGCATTGTTTGTGGTATATGTTTGCCCTGCCTGTCTTATGTTTCTTTATCGCCCGCGAATGGCGAGCAGGTTTTGTGGTGTCTCTGTGTACTCTCGCAGGGGTTGTAACCGGCATGCTCATGACCGGTCAACCAATTCAGTTTTTTTATCAGACATTGGGACATTTTTTTAACAGCCTGGGAGGCCAGACATTATCAAGACAGCTTGTTTTTGAATTCCGGCCTTTCAATGGCGATAGCATGATGGTTATCGTAGTGCTTGGCATGTTAGGGTGGCGCACTCTTCGCAATTCCTGGAATATAAAAGTTATATCTACACCCATATTTATTTTTGCAGTTGTAAGTTGGGTTTTGGGTTTTGTTGTAAGTCGCGTCTGGTACGATTGGGGTATGCCGGCGATTTGTGTGTGGATGGCGCTGGAATTTGAGGATTTTCTGAAAAACTCAACGGATTCTTTATCACCCAAACGTGTCTGGCTTGCTCTGGCGATAGCATGCGTATTATTTATTTCCATATCCAGTGATCACGGCGGTCGCTGGACTCAAAGTATGTCGGTGCAATATCTTTCTTTGGAAAATCCTGATAATAAAAAGTGGCTCCCGGAGGAAGGTGGTATAGTGTACAACGATGATATGACTGTCTTCTATCAGACATTTTATGCCAATCCTCATGCTAATTGGCGTTATATCCTTGGATTTGAACCTTCTATGATGCCACTCGATGACCTTGCCATTTACAGAAAAATTCAGTGGCACTATGGTTCAGATCCGTCGTTTGAGCCATGGGTTAAAAAAATGCGACCTGAAGACAGGCTTATTTTAAGGCGACCTTCAAAGCCATTAATCAAAGAACTTGAATGGGCTTCTACAGCATCGGGGATATGGATAGGCCGTTTACCAAAAGACCAGTAATTATTTTTTTTGCAGTGCTTTTTTTAATTTATCGGCAAGCAATCCGGAACCGGTGCCTGATTGAGGATCATCATATACCAGGCTAATATCCCGCCCGGAATTATTACGCCCCAGATAGTCCGCCAGCACTCCTCTACTGTGAGCGTCTTCATGGCAATAGACACAAAGATTTTCCCAGTTACTGCCATCTGTCGGATTATTGTGGTGGTTACCGTCTTTATGATGCACAGTTAAAAGTTGTCTTTTAGATTCGGCAAATTCCGTGCCGCAACGGGCACAAACAAGACCCGTAATCGCCAATGACTTTTCCCGATAGTCTTCACCTGCAGGCGTTTTTTGCGATTTTTTCATTTCCCGGACAGCTTCTTCGGCAGATTTATCTGCTTGAGCCGCAGACATTACCGCAGCTTTCTGAACCTGAACACGCCCCCATTTGCTGGAAAATGTTACTTTTGCCATTATTTTCTCTCTTCACAAACTCATCATTTTTTTATAAAAGCGTCAACGAAAACTCTGATACCTTTTATAATAGCAACCACATTTTTTAACTTCTGAAACAAAGGCGATTTAATGGCCGACGGAGTTATGCTCTGGACATCATCGACTATGTCGCTTACGACTAAATGAATCCTGTCGGCCGTCCTGGAAAAGCTCTGTATTTCCCGATTCACAACCGAGCTAGAATTATTGATGTTTGTGGTAATGTCTTCCAGATTTTTCAGCAAAAGAGGCAAACTTTTGTTCAAAATTTCCAAAGTTATCGTAATGTCTTTGGCTGTTTGCCGTACTTGCACAAGAATGGGAATGCAAAAAATCACCAGTAGAAGAAAGGCAATGCCAAATATTATCAAAACTATTTCCAAATTCACGGATTTTCTCCTTATAATCTTTGTCCTGCCTTGTTCCCTATGACTTTTTAGTTTTTTCTTCCCGATATGCTGCTGCTCCCGCATCAATTGCCTTTTTCAATCTATTTTTATTGTCGGCAATCGCCTCAGCGCCGTTATGAACGAATTCACTTACTTTGTCTTCTACTTCGTAAAATTCATCTTTTGCCCTGCATATAAGATCATCAGTTATACGGGCAATACCTTCTCTTGTTTCCTTACCGCTTTTGGGCGCGTATAATATCCCGGCGATAATTCCAACTAATCCGCCAAGAAGAATTCCTTTTAAAAAATCTCCACTTTTTTCTGACATAAGACGCCTCCATAAATATTTAAAGGTTAATACCGCTGGTTATTATTAGATAAAATATAACACATTATTATTAAATAAACCATGATTGAAATAAAAAAAACGGGCATCCATTATAACACTAAATGGATACCCGTTTTGTCTTGCCTGCGAATATACTACAGAATTACTTCTTTGCAGGTGCTGCTACCGGTGCTGCGGGTGCTGCTGCCGGTGCTGCGGGTGCAGCAGGAGCTTCAACCTTCGGAGCTTCAGCCTTCGGTGCTTCTTTGCAGCCTAATACTGCAACAGATAAAGAAGCGATGAAAATCATGCTAACAAAAATGGCCAATACCTTTCTCATTTATACATATCCTCCTTTCACAGATTTTTACATTCATTGGGTTTGATACCCAACTTTTGAAGGCAGACATTACGCTTTTTTTTTACCTTGTCA
>JBAXON010000074.1:0-12178 GCA_037133255.1 Deltaproteobacteria bacterium | reverse complement strand
GTAAGCTTTCAAAAATTCAAATCTTAATGTTTGAAAGCAACTTGGTATTACATTAATCGGGAGTCACACAAAATGGAAGAAGACAAAATCAAGAAGGAAATGATTGACCCCCTTATGGAAAAGATCGGCGGCGGTTTTTCTGATAAAGTTTTAGAATACGGCAATGAACCGAGAAACTACGGCCACATGGAAAAGCCTGACGGTTATGGTAAAGTTAATGGCCCTTGCGGGGATACAGTGGAAATATTTCTCCGGATCAGAAACGATAAGATTGAAGACATCTCTTACACCACTGATGGCTGCATGACTTCCCACGCCGCAGTCTCGGCGGCCACGGTCATGGCTAAAGGCAAGGCGGTGCGAGACTGCATCAGAATCAATCAGAGCGCGATTTTAGAACATCTGGGCGGCATGCCCGAAGATTCTGAGCATTGCGCCCT
Source organism: Deltaproteobacteria bacterium (assembly GCA_037133255.1). GTDB lineage: Bacteria > Desulfobacterota > Syntrophia > Syntrophales > Smithellaceae > FEN-1160. The sequence goes on along the minus strand of JBAXON010000074.1, from coordinate 11,738 downwards.
TCTGGCAGCCAACACATTTCACAAAGCCCTTAGAAATTACGCTGTAGGAAAGAAAACCTGATAAGTCCACAGATGCCACACTGGGATAAAATTTAAAAATGTTTTTACTCCTTTCATCGCCAAAGGTAAAATCACCAAGGAAATTCTTGATCAGTGCCGTGAACTAGGCGGTACGATGGCGGGTGGCTGTGCGATAGGAATATATTGAAATAGCCTAGCGCTCAAGGTTACGAAGTACGGATCTAATCAGAGTGAACCTTCTATTGGGGAAGGGGAATTCCCAGGGATTTGATCTTCCGATACAACGTGCTTTTGTGCATGTTCAGTTGTTTGGCTGTCTGCAGGCGATTCCAGTTGTTTTGTTTGAGAGCGGTGATTAGGTAGGCGGATTCCATATCCTTGAGAGATTCAGAATCAGTTAGCGTGTGGACGACTGAGGCACTCGTAAAAATCAATTCCGGCAGATGTTTCTTTTCGATGAAGTCGGTTTTGCAGAGAATAAAAGCCCTTTCGATAATGTTGGCCAGTTCGCGGATGTTGCCCGGATAGGCATAATCCATCAAAGCAGTCATGGCTGATTCGCTTACACCGGCGATATCCTTTTTTTGAAGCGCGTTGAAACGGGCAATGAAATTTTCGGCCAGCAAGGGGATGTCTTCCATGCGCTCGCGCAGCGGAGGTAGGGTGATTTTAAATACATTGATACGGTAAAAGAGATCTTCCCGAAAGCGCCCCTGCCGTACAAGTTCTTCAAGATTTTTGTTAGTAGCCGCGATAATGCGCACATTGTGTTCAATGCTTTCCGTGGCGCCGAGTGGCTCGTATGTTTTTTCCTGCAAGACGCGTAAAAGTTTTACCTGCATGGCGGCTGTTATATCACCGATTTCGTCCAAAAAGAGTGTGCCGTTTTCAGCCAGGCGGAATCGGCCGGGCTTATCCTTTTTCGCGTCGGTAAAAGCGCCCGCCTTATATCCGAAAAGTTCTGACTCCAGAAGCGTATCCGGCAGTGCGCTGCAATTGAGGGCAATAAACGGCTGTTTTTTTCTGACGCTGAGGCTGTGTATGGCGCGGGCGAAAAGTTCTTTTCCTGTGCCGCTTTCCCCCTCAATCAGAACCGTGCTTGCGCTTACCGCAATGTCGGAAAGAATATCAAACAGTTGCAGCATTTTATGATTTTTCGAGATAATATCCGCAAAAGAATATTTGGCCTGAACTGCTTTGCGCAGGTCTTCCTCAATGCTGATGTCCCGGAACGTTTCGACTGCGCCCAGCAGCACATCGCCTTTATCGCGCAGCAGGGCTGTGGAAATGGTGATTGGGAGCCTTCTGCCTTCCGCATCTATAATATAAACTTTTTTATTGACAATCGGTTCGCCTGTTTTCATGGTCATGCGCAGGCAGCAGTTTTTCTCACAGATATCCGCTTTCAAGACATCCTTACAGAGTTGGCCGATAGCTTCATCTTTGGAAACGCCCGTAATTTTTTGGGCCGCACGATTGAAGGACGTAATCCGCCAGTCTTGATCAACTGTGAAAACGCCGTCCGCGATGGAATCGAGGATGATATTCTGTTCGTCACCAAGAGAGAACGGCTGATGTTTTTTTGACTGCCTTGTGGTCATTTTAAGGACTCACCTCATCGTGATAGAAACAATCTAAAAAGCATGACAGCAGTATTCTTAGAAAGGCAACTGCTCTCATTGCTTGCAGCTTACTCATCCAAAATGGCTGCGGGACTTTATATCAGGCTTCATGACAGCCGTGCTCATGCGAAGCACAGGCGATTCCGGAATCGCTTAGGTTACCGGCAAGCCAGCTTTCCACGACATCTTTCACGCCGCCCGAGCAGCCGCGCAGAACATCAATTCCCTGGTTGTTTAGGACATTTACAGCACCTTGTCCCATGTTCCCCGCGATCATTAATTTAACTCCCATTTGTGCAAGAGTCGAGGCAATATTAGATTTGCAGCCGCAACCGGCAGGTGATGTTATCTTTTCCTCCAACTGTATTTTTTTCTGATCGTCAACAGTGAATACAGTAAAATATTCACAGTGCCCAAAGTGTTCATCGATCTGGTTCTTGTTCGACGGTAATGCGATTTTCATAAATTTCTCCTTTTATACTGTTAGTTATTTCTTTTTCCCCTGCGGCCTTTTTCCTGAAGGCAGGGATTTGTTTCGTTTACAGCTACCTCTCCGCCTTCAATTTTCAGTGCTTTTCCATTCATCAGCACATCGGCTATCTTTTTGTGCGCCGTTTCTATGATCCTGCCAAAAGTCTGGCGTGAAATATTCATTCTTGCCGCTGCCTCTTCCTGATAAAGCTCTTCGTAATCGGCCAGACGAATTGCTTCGTATTCATCAAGGCTTAACACCACCTCTTCCAGTTGAGAAATTGGTATTCCGCGTGGCTTGAAATAATTTTTATCCGGAACGCCGCAAACATTACGGCAACACTTAGGACGGGGCATTTGTCTTAAGAACTCCTTTTCACTATTATAGGCATATGCCCATTACTTGTCAAGGGTTAAAACTTACAGACTATATGAAAACATGATCAGACTATTCAAATGGAAATAAACGGAAACTCTCTCAAAAAGCCAGCGTGTCGGGAGGTTCGTGAATATTGCAAAAGTTGCATGGTGAAAGCATAGACAGCTCGAGATCACTTGTAGACTTGATGATCGGAGGATGTAACCTGGCAATTGGCTTGAAGCGCTCAAGGATGAGCGTTCAAGCCAATACAGCACTCGTATCAACGAGCAGGCGCGTGAATTACCGCGCCATGCTCGAGAGCAGACTAAATTTTAATGTTCTTAATGAAATCTATGTAATGCGTTGCTGTTTCCTGCGGTTTTTCTATCATGGGTACATGGCCGCATTCTTCGATGATTACAGTTTTATGATTCTTTAACCCCTTTTCGAAAACTGGCACACTAGAGACATCAATGATCTTATCTTGCTTGCCCCAAAGAATTAAAGTCTGCGCTTTTATCTTCGGCAAGTCTTTTTCCAGAGATAAAAAATCCAGGCCAAGTTCTTTGAGCTCCTTGTCATAAAACTTGCGGTTGGCAAGCGAAGTATTGATCATTACTTTCTCAATCGGATAAGGCAAAGTCGGCTGCTTGACAAAAACCAGTTCCATTAAGCGCGGCATATCTTTGCTGTCTTTTAATACAAGTGGATTTTCTCCTTTTTCCATCACTTTCATGACAACACTTTTTTCCAAAGATGTCACCCCTGCAGCATTAAACAACCCAAGGCTGATAACTTCATCCGGATAGCGGACGGCATAAGTTCCGGCGAAAAAGCCGCCCATGGAATTACCCACGATGTGAAATTTCTTCAGTTCAAGTGCCTGTGCAAATTTATGCAAACGTGACATCTGACTTGATAAATCGTAGGATGCCGCCTCAATCATGGAACTTTCTCCGTAACCGGGAATATCAGGGATTACCACATGATAATTTTTCGTTAAATAAGGGGCAAACATTGTCCAGTTGTCTTTGTCGCCGGTATAGCCGTGCAAAAGTAATATTGTCGGCCCCTTGCCTCCCTCGAGATAAACAATTTTATGATCATCAATTTGAATTTCCTTTTTGATAAGCCCGGCCTTGCTTCTGGCCGCGTCGATCATATAACCTGCCACCTTTTCCGGAAAAGCATAGTAACCGATAACTACCGCCACGATAACAACTAATACAGCAATTAATACTTTTTTCATGTTGACACCCTCCTATTCTCCCGATATAGATCAATTTATGATTTCTAATTATAGCATAATTTTATGGACATAATCATTTATTTTATAGATTTTTTTATTCATCTGGATAAATACCTGCCGGTGATTATCAAGAGCTTTGGCCTCTGGGCTTATGTCCTTGTATTTCTGGTAATATTCTGCGAAACAGGCTTTGTTGTTACCCCTATTCTTCCGGGCGATTCTCTGCTATTTGCACTGGGCAGTTTTGCGGCGATGGGCGCGTTGAATATTGAAATACTTTTAATCTCTCTTTGTATCGCGGCAATCGCGGGCGATACAGTTAATTATTCTATTGGTCATTTTATCGGTCCCCGGGTATTTCATTTTGAAGACAGCCGTTTCTTTAAAAAAGAATACCTTATAAAAACACACCAGTTTTATGAAAAGCATGGCGGCAAAACTATTATTATTGCCCGCTTCATGCCCATCATTCGTACGTTTGCCCCTTTTGTTGCGGGCATTGGCGCGATGAGTTACTCCAGATTCATTCTGTATAATATTACCGGTGGTATCGCCTGGGTTTGTATGTTTCTTTTGGGTGGTTACTTTTTCGGGAATATTCCCGCGGTGAAAAATAATTTTACGATAGTAATTATCGCGATAATAATTATATCGGTGCTGCCGGGATTCTTCGAATATTGGCGCCAAAGCCTTCTGGCTTCTAAAAGTAAATCAAAAAATTGAATTACGGATAAGGTTGTTTGCAGGGATTAGTTGTTTTTATGATGCAATCCGCTTTTCTCAATTCCTTTGCCCGGAAGGTAGCAATACATCTGAAACATTTTGTCAGACATTTCATCCTCCCAGGTTATCCTGATCAGGCCGGGAATATTCATTAAAGACGGCAAATCCTGGGGGAATGATTCAGGAGCAAGGTCTCATTGATTTTTATAATAAAGGACAGTATATTTGCCGATATGTGCCGTCTCCTGGCGAAAGGTATAGAAAACTATAACTACTGCCAATAATATCGCCGCTATCGACAAACCTTTAAGAATATTTTTCACAATTACACCTTCTTTATCTCCTGTAGTCACATTCGCACAACATGCTTTCTTATTTCAAGTAATTTAATTTTACAACAATTAAATTGACATGGAAGGCAAAATTAATTATTGATTGAGTAATAAACTGTATGAAACATGTTCTCAGAAGCATAAAAAACAGGAGGCAGCATTTTGGATTACAATCAGGAGTCGTTACGCGTTCACAAAGAAAAAAGAGGCAAAATGGAAATTGTCAGCAAGGTACCCCTCAATACAAAGGATGATCTGTCTATCGGTTATACGCCCGGTGTGGCTGAGCCATGCAGACGTATTCACAAGGATAAAGACCTGGTTTATGAGTACACCATTAAATCCAATTATATTGCTGTGGTCACTGATGGTACCGCCGTGCTCGGATTGGGTGATATCGGTCCGGAAGCCAGCCTGCCGGTAATGGAAGGTAAGTGTATTCTGTTCAAGGCGTTTGGCGGGGTTGATGCAGTGCCTCTATGCCTGAATACCAAGGATTCCGATGAGATTGTAAATATTATCACTAAACTTGCCCCTGCTTTTGGCGGATTTAACTTGGAAGATATCAGCGCCCCGCGCTGCTTTGATATTGAACGAAAACTTAAGCAAAACTTGGATATCCCCATTTTTCACGATGATCAGCACGGTACGGCTGTTGTTGTTTTGGCAGCGCTAACCAATGCCCTGAAAATTGTCAAAAAGGAATTTTCCGCTGTGTCCGTTGTCATCAACGGGTCCGGCGCAGCAGGAATGAGCATAACACGCCTGCTAAAGGCTTCAGGCGTGAAGCATATCGTCCTGTGCGATACCAAGGGGGCAATTTACAAGGGACGCAAGGAAGGTATGAACTCCGAGAAAGACTTGATTGCTCAGGAAACCAACGAAACAAGTGAAAAGGGATTGCTTCAGGAAGTTATCGTCGGAAAGGATATCTTCATTGGCGTGTCTGCCCCCGATTCTGTTACCCGGGAGATGGTCAAATCGATGAACAAAGATGCCATCGTCCTTGCCATGTCCAACCCCATTCCGGAAATATACCCGGATGATGCCAAAGCTGCCGGTGCGCGTGTGATCGGCACCGGACGTTCTGATTTCCCGAACCAGGTTAATAATGTCCTGGCTTTCCCCGGTATTTTCCGTGGGGCGTTAGATGTTAGAGCTAAAGATATCAATGATGAAATGAAAATTGCGGCGGCTAAAGCCATAGCAGAAATGGTTCCGGAATCGGAATTAAGGGAGGATTATATCCTGCCGAAATGCTTCGATAAAGGGGTTGGTCCGAAGGTGGCGGCAGCCGTAGCTGAAGCAGCCATGAAATCTGGCGTGGCTCGCTTGAAGACGACATACGAAGATGAATTCAAAAAAGCTGCCAAAATCATAACCTGAAATACTTCAGATACCGAAATAATCTAATCCACGTGAATCAGCATGGCGTCACCCTGCGCATGACCAGAGCAAATGCCGCAGACGCCCCAGCCACCGCCCCGGCGCTTTAATTCGTAACCCAGCGTCATAGCGATTCTGGCTCCGGTTGCGCCGATGGGATGGCCATAGGCAACCGCCCCGCCGTTGACATTCACCTTTTTATACATCTCTTCTTTGGACATGCCCAGAATCGAGCGGCAGCTCACCAAAGCAACCGCAGCGAAGGCCTCATTGATTTCGATGATCTCCATCTGATCAAGGCTCATATCGTTTTGCTCCAGAATTTTCTTAATGGCTAAACCAGGCACGGTGGCAATATCTTTGGTCGGCTGTGATACTTCGGCATAATCAACGATGGTAAAGATAGGCTTAAGCCCAAGCACATCGGCTTTTTCTCTGCTCATCAAGAGGCAGACATCTCCGCCGTCATTGACACCGGGCGCATTGCCGGCAGTGACACTTCCAGGCTTACCGGTGACGGTGCTTAGATGACCAAACACAGCTGGCAGCTTGGCAAGCCCCTCCAAAGTCGTCTCCGGCCTTGGTCCTTCGTCTTTGTCCATCACGGTCACTTTTTTCCCCTGCTTAATTTCCACCGGGAATATTTCATTATCGAGTTTTCCCTCATTCATGGCCTTAACTGCATTGAGCTGCGAATTTAGCGCCCACTCGTCCTGATCCTCACGAGTAAAGCCGAATTCATCGGCCACTTCCGATCCGTGAATAGCCATGTGGCGGTCATAGAACGCATCCCACAGGCCGTCATAAACCATTGCATCCACAACGCGGCCATTGGGTAATCCCATCCTCGTGCCCCAGCGCATATCCGGCAGCACAAACGGGCAATTGCTCATACTCTCCTGCCCGCCGGCAATACAAATATCCGCCCGTCCCAGAAGAATCATTTGAAAAGCAAGATCAATCGTTTTGATACCGGACGAACAGACTTTATTAACGGTGATGGAAGGCACGGATTCCGGCACTCCTGCAAGAATTGTGGCCTGGCGTCCGGGAATCTGGCCGCAACCGGCAGGAACTACCTGCCCCATAAAGATATAGTCCACATCCGCCGGTTTTACCTTGCCTTCGGTTCGGCGTAATACTTCTTTGATGGCCATAGCACCCAGTTCCATTGCCGAAAAATCTTTGAGCGCGCCACCCGCCTTGCCATAAGGTGTGCGGCAGGCTTCCACACAAACTACTTCCCGGAATTTTTTGTGCGGATTTTTTATTTTTCTCCCCATGGTCGTAAAGTCCGGCTTTCTTTCACCAAACTTCGCGATGGGCGCGTTTTTATAGATATCTGATTTATTTTTATCCAGTTTTTGCGGTATTTTAGACATAGAATTACCCTCCTTGTTAATCTCTTTGGGTGCTGATCACAACCTGTCAATATCTGGCGTTTCTCTTACACATAGATTTTTTTTAGTCAACTATTTTGAATTAAAACAATTTGACGAAAAAATAATAATATTATAGAAATTCCGCAATATTAAGGATGAAAGAAATCGAGACTCTTCAATGAATAAAAAGTTAACTTTACGAATCCTTCTCATGCTTATCCTGATCGGCGTGGCAACTTATCTTTTTTTTCATTTTGATCTGTTCAGGTTTTTTGGGGACAGACATCAAATAGTTAAATTCATCAAGTCTTATCCTAACGGTGAACTGGTCTTCATTTTAATCCAGATTGTCCAGGTTATCGCGGCACCAATCCCGGGAGAATTATCCGGATTTATCGGTGGCTATTTGTACGGTCCTTTCTGGGGAACAATCTATTCCACAATTGGCTTGACAATAGGCTCCTGGCTGGCTTTCATGCTGGCAAGATTTTTTGGCGAGCCGCTTCTGGAAAAAGTTGTCAAAAAAGAAGTCTTCGAAAAATTTGATGATTTTATGGAACACAAAGGCCTGCTGGTTTCTTTTCTGCTTTTTTTGATTCCGGGGTTTCCCAAAGATTATCTATGCTACATTATGGGAGTCAGCCGCATTCCGGTTCTGACATTCATTATCATTTCCACCGTCGGCCGCTTCTTCGGCACGATGATGCTTTCTATTACCGGCAACATCGCTAAACATGAACAATATCTTCTTCTGGCCATAGTTGTTGCAGCAGGAATTGCTGTCTTTGCCCTTGCCTATTATTATCGTGATAGCTTACTGGAAATACTCAAGAATAAAAAAAATGACCAGCCGAAGAATACTGATAAATAATTCCAACCATTAATGTTCTTTTCCTGGCATTTATGATAATATTAAATCATAATATATTAAGGTTTGTGTAATACATAATAAAGGAGGAAAATATGAAAAGAACTTTAGTAGCGGTGTTCATTATCGCCATTATTACCATGATGGGGGCAACAGCCGGGCAAACAGCCGAAGACGACCGTTTTATTGTCAAACGCGACGGGTCAGTGCTGGATACAAAGACAAATCTGATGTGGGCGGCAAAGGACAATGGTAGCGATATCAACTGGGAAAACGCCAAGTCCCATTGCGATAATTATCGCGCCGGCGGCTACAAGGATTGGCGGATGCCTACACAAGATGAGTTGGCAAGCTTGCATGATGCCACCAAAACCCGTCCGGCACCATGCTATGGAAGTTTTGATATTCATGTGGCAACGGAGCTAATTGATATAACCTGTTTTGCCCCGTGGACATCTGAGACGCGCGGCGCAGACGCTGCCCACTTCGATTTCGTCCATGGCACGCGCTTCTGGTATCTCCAGACTCATACGTACGGCACTCGGGCACTTCCGGTGCGCTCTGCCAAATAGATTTTTAAGGTTTATGAGTTTGACTTATTTATGACATTCGCTTGCAAAGGCAAATAAGGAGGTTTTGGACGCCGGACTGAATGCCCTGGTATTGCCGGGATTTATCAATTCGCGACTGCGGTTATTATATTTCTCTTTTGTCCAATACTCTGGCGATCTTCCCGTCTTGCCTGGGAAGGCTTTTTGCTTCCACGAGTTTTACAGAAACATTAATGCCGGCAAAAGAGTTGATGCGCTTTTTAATCTGCTCCAGAAAAGACCTCTGTTTTTGCAGTTCCAAAGCGAAGATTTTGTCTGTAATCTCAATGATTATTTCCACGCTGTCCATTGCGTGAGAGCGCTCTACAACAATTTGATACGGAGCAGCGCCGCCAGCGACATTGAAAATTGCTTCTTCAATCTGTGAAGGATAAACATTCACTCCTCGAATTATAAGCATATCGTCGGAACGTCTCGCTATTCTTTTCATGCGCACCAGAGTTCTGCCGCATGCACAAATTGAATAGTCAAGGCTGGTAATATCTCTTGTCCGGTAACGAATGATCGGATAAGCTTCTTTGGCTAAAGTGGTAATCACAAGTTCACCTTCGGCGCCAGGTGGTAGCACGGCGCCGGTATCGGGATTAATAATTTCCGGCAAAAAAGCATCTTCATATATATGCATGCCGTTTTTGTGCAAGCATTCACCGGCGATGCCCGGGCCAATCACTTCGGAAACACCGTAATTGTCAGTGGCACTGAGCGATAGCCTGCTCTCAATTTCTTTGCGCATCGATTCCGACCACAGTTCTCCTCCAAAAAGCCCAAACTTAAGCGAAAGTGATTTAGGATTCACGCCCATTTCATCCATTCGTGTTGCCAGTTCGAGGGCGTAGCTTGGAGTGCTTACCAGTACCGTTGATTTATAATCCTGCATAATCATGATTTGCTTTTCTGTGTTTCCTGTACCCATGGGAATAACTGACGCGCCAATAGTTTCCGCGCCATAATGCACGCCAAACGCGCCGGTAAAAAGGCCGTAATGAAAAGCTATCTGCACTAAATCATCGGAAGTCACACCGGCGGCTGTAAGAAAACGTGCCACAAGGTTAGACCAAAGGCGAATGTCATTTTTTGTGTAACCCACGACAATTGACTTGCTGGTGGTTCCGGAAGAAGAATGAATGCGGACAACTTCCCGCAAAGGCACGGCAAACATACCATAGGGATAGTTGAGGTTTAAGTCATCCTTGGTGGTGAGCGGCAGTTTTGTCAAATCCGAGAGAGTTTGAATATCTTCCGGATTTATACCCAGTTCATTAAATTTTTTGCGGTAATGGGTAACATTCTTATGAACCCGATTGATTGCTGTCTGCAGTCTTTCCAACTGCAACTGCTCGAGTTCGTCGCGTGATATGCACTCGTTTTTCGTATCCCAAATATTATTGGTAATCATAACACCCCCTATCGTTCCCAAATCTCTTTTTTGTCTCTTCCCAGATATGCCCGTTGAACGTCTTTGTTTTGTAGTAACTCGGCCGCTGTTCCTTCCAGAATCAGGCGACCGGTTTCAATTACATAGCCGCGATGGGCCATCTTCAATGCGGCTCTCGCGTTTTGCTCGACCAGAAGAACCGTAGTATTACTCTCGCGAGACAGAGTTGCAACTACCCTGAAAATTTCCTGAGAGATCATTGGCGCAAGCCCCATGGAAGGTTCGTCCAGAAGCAGCAATCTTGGTTTGGCCATGAGCGCGCGGCCGATAGCCAGCATTTGCTGCTCACCTCCCGAAAGAGTTCCTGCCATTTGCTTGCGTCTTTCACGCAGAATCGGGAAAAGGCTATACACCATCTCGATTGTTTGTTTGGCCTCTGCCTTACCCGTTTTTAATTTGTAACGCAGATAAGCGCCCAGTTCCAGATTATCTTCCACGGAAAGTGGTTTAAAAACCTGCCGTCCCTCCGGTACCTGAGAGACGCCTAGCTTAACGATACTGTGCGGGGCGAGGGCGGCAATGGGAACATTATCAAATACAATCTCACCGCTTTTGGGTGGCACAATGCCCGACAGGGTATTAAGCAGAGTTGTCTTGCCGGCTCCGTTTGCACCGATCAGCGTGACAATTTCACCTTCCGCCAAATGCAGAGAAACATTCTTCAGCGCGTGTACTTGACCGTAAAAGGTGTTTATGTTTTTAATTCTCAACATAGTTTTTAATTTATGGCATTTTAATAAGCCGTCACCCTTCTCCCAAATATGCAGTGATGACTGCTTCGTTTTCCTGAATTTCCCGCGGGGTTCCGCAGGCCAGTTTTTTCCCCAGATTCAAAACAATAATCGTTTCACAAATATCCATCACCAGTTCCATATCATGCTCGACTAGCACAACTGTTACTCCCAGTTCCTTGATCCTGCGGATAAGTCCCGCAAGTTCAATAGTCTCTCGGGTGTTAAGACCTGCGGCCGGTTCATCCATCAAGATGATTTTTGGCTCCACTGCCAGCGCCCGGGAAATCTCTAAAAGCCTTCCCTTGCCAAAAGGTAAACTGCTGGCGGTCAAATCGGCTAAATCAGCAAGACCGGTAAATTCCAGCCATTTTAATCCCTTTTCCTTAAGATATTTTTCTTCCCGAATCTGACCGGGTAGTTTAAAGGCACAGGAGAAAATACCACTCTTGCTTCTGGTGTGCAGCCCCACCATGACATTTTCCAGCACCGTCATTTGCCCGAATAGCTCGACATTTTGAAATGTGCGTACCAAACCAAGCGAGG
>JBAXON010000073.1:0-12356 GCA_037133255.1 Deltaproteobacteria bacterium | reverse complement strand
CAACATTTACGGATACGATCTGTATCTGGTCAAGACTCCGTCCTCACAGGAAATGTTGGTAGATGAAGTCGGATCGTTCAATCTGCCCACAGGCACCTTCCGCCACAGCAGCGGTAACGCCAAGATATACCTTGAAGCCAGTCTTGCTGATGGCAGTCCTTTGCCTGAATGGCTTACATTTGACCCGGATAGTGGACGTTTTACCGGTAAACCGCCAAAAGGTACCGGCGGTGCCATGGATATTAAGATATTGGCTCGGGATGATCGCGGTAATGTGGCCGTTGCCCAGTTTTTGCTGCACATTACCGAACTGGAATCCAATGACGCTCAGACCATAAAAGAACGACAGACCGATTCAAATGCGGAAGGGATTGATTCTTACCACCTAAAACCAACAGATCATGACAAGGACAAACCTCAACAGCCGAAGAGAAGGTATGCTGGCATGGGCAGGTCTTCGTTGTCGGATCAGTTTAAGCAGCAGCAGTTGCGAGGCAGAAACGAAGCACTACTGGAAACCTTGCAGAGAACAACGGCCAGGTTGCAATAGTTGCAAGTCATTTATCTTTATACTAACAGAAGGAGCATACTAAACATGCAGATTCCCCAAAAACTGATTTTACTTTTAGCCATTGCTGTACTAGCCGCCGGTTGCGCAGTAAAAACCGCTCCGGTTACCCAACAGGACCTGGTAACCCGGATCAAGGAAGATGGTATAAACATGTATAAGGATCAGGAGCCACTTGCTGCAGCCCTATCTCTTGAGGAAGCTATGGCACGCGGTCTTAAGTACAACCTGGATCACCGCGTCAAGCTGCTGGAGGATGCACTATCACTAAGGCAGGTAGAGGTAATGACGTTTGACATGCTGCCCCGCGTGGTTGCAGCGGCAGGCTATTCTGAACGTGACAGTTACAACGCATCGTCCAGTACAAACGTTTATACCTGGATGGAGTCTCTGGCGCCATCAACATCGCAGGACAAAGGTCACTATACTGCTGATCTGACCATGACCTGGAACATCCTTGATTTTGGCATCAGCTACTTTCAGGCTAAACAGCAGGCAGAACGTTCCCATATCATGGCGGAGCGCCGCCGAAAGGTTGTGCACACCATCTTTCAGCAGATCCGTCAGGGCTATTGGCAGGCGCTGGGCGCACAGCAGCTTGAAAGTAAGTTTACTCCACTGTTGAAAGAGGTAAATGATGCGCTACAGGACATCAATCGGATAGAGCAGGAAATGCTGCGTCCTCCCCTGGAGACTCTGAACTATAAAAAGACCCTGCTTGAAATTATGAAAAATCTGGAAGGGTTCAGAGATGAACTGGCCCAGGCCAAGCCCCGTCTGGCTTCCCTGATCAACCTGCCGAGTGGGCAGGCCTTTACCTTGGTGAATCAGGAAAACCTGACACTGCCCGAAATCAAGGAATCACTTGAGGTCATGGAGATGCGGGCATTGCTGATGCGTCCTGAACTGCGGGAAACTGATTACAACGAGCGGGTCAGTGCTCATGAGGTTAAAAAGACCATCCTGAGAATGTTACCCGGTTTTGAAATGACCGTTGGCGGCCACTATGACAGCAACACCTTTTTATTGAATCAGAGATGGATTGAAGGAAGCGCTCGCCTGACCTGGAACTTGTTGAACCTGCTCTCCGGGCCAACTCAGTACATAATTGCCAGCAATCAGACCGAATTGGTCAAGACCCAGCGTATGGCGCTCAGCATTGCAGTCATAACCCAGGTACATGTGGCGTATCAGGATTTTATCAGCCGCAAGCGACAGTACGAGCTTTCTGATCAGCTCTTAACCATTGATTACAAGATTCATGAGCAGACAAGCAAGCAGACCAGAAGTGGCGCAGAGAACCGTCTTAATGAAATTAAGACTGCCACTTCATTGCTAATGGCCGACTATCGCCGCTACCAGAATTATGCAGCGCTGCAAAATGCCTATGGCCAGATGACTACAACCCTTGGCCACGATCCATTGCCCGATACCGTTACAGGCCACGACTTGAAAACGCTGACCAGGGAGATTAAAAAGCTGATTGATCCAACACCTGTTAGTCCCAAAGCGGATGTAATTCTCGCACCGGTGCCAGCTCCTGCTGCTGCGGCTCCGGATCAGAAACCTGCTGTAGATGCTCCCAAGGCGGAGCCTGCCGCCAAGCCTGTGACTCGTGCTGAAGAACCAGTCTCCAAACTATCTCCACCTCTGGCGGACGATAAACGCGCAGTAAAATATGATGTCGCTACTGAGCCTCAACGTGAACCAAAATCTGCCGGGATTCCGAAGATTGACAGTATGAAAGCAAAGTGATAAGCAATATTGAAACTTCGGCAGTAAAGGGTGGCACATGAGGTGGTTCATTGCAGTTTTGACTCTGGCCATAACAGCAATGCCTGTTATGGCCCAGGAACATGGCGGATCTGGCCGGTTTCGTGTTCAACTGACAGCATACCAACAAAGCTCAATTGCTTCTGAGATTGCAGCCAATATATCAAGCCTGCCGCTAAAAGACGGCGCTGCTTTTAACAAGGGTGATCTGCTTGTACAGTTTGATTGCGCGATCATTGAATCCCAACTACGCAAGGCGGAGGCTGTTGCTGAATCAGCCAGCAGTGCGCTGCTTGTAAGCAAGCGGCTGTCAGAACTGAAAGCACTGAGTAGCCTTGAGCTTGTACAGTCAATATCCAAGGCCAAGGAAGCCGAGGCTGATTTAATAGTTATGAAGGTCACGGCCTCCAAATGCAGCATCAAGGCACCTTTTGACGGCAGAGTGGTCAAACTTATGGCTGATCCCTACCAGTATGTGACTCCTGGTAAGCCGCTAATCGATATTGTGGATACCAGTCGCCTTGAGGTTAAGATGCTTGTTCCCTCACGCTTGCTTGCCTGGTTGAAAGCTGGCACCATCTTTAGCGTACAAATTGAAGAGATGGGGGGGCGCAGCTATTCCGCTCATGTGGTGAGGATTGGCGCAAAGATTGATGCCTTGAGCCAGACAGCGGTCATCGCCGGTGAAATTGATGGTAGAAAGCTTGAGCTGCTACCCGGCATGAGTGGCTGGGCTACCTTTGGCGGGGGAAAACGCAAATGAGTGTTGAACAATCCGGTCAGGTTCTAGGATTAAGTCTGATTCTGCAGTTACAGCAACGGATTCGCACTTCCCGCACCCTGGATGAAGCAGCCTTTATTGCCGTTAATGAGTCCAAACAGTTGCTGCAGTACCGTCAGGCAGCCCTCTGGATGAAGGACTCTGGAGTGGTTGCCCTGTCAGGTCTGCCGCTGCCGGAGCGCAACTCTCCCTATCTTAACTGGCTTACTGAACTTTTCCCCGCCCTGCTGTGCCCCGCAGTGCCAACTCCGATTGCTGTTGCAGCACTTCCCAAGTCTATTGCTGCCGACTGGCAGGAATGGCTGCCGGCTTGCGGACTGGTAGTGCCGCTTGTCAGGCCGGATGGTAATTTTTTTGGCATTTTGCTGCTGGCACGGGAAGAGGCTTGGCAGGAGGGTGAACTGGCACTGGCATCAGAGCTGGGTTCCATCTTTAGCCACGGCCTGACTCTGCATCACCGCAAGGCTCCCCTGCTCGACAAGCTCCGTTCAGTCGGCAGCAGTCTCCAAGTTAAAATCGGTCTGGCAGTAGTGGTAGTGCTGGGTTTGCTGATACCGGTCCATTTGTCGGTATTGGCACCGGCGGAGGTAACGGCCAAAGATCCCTTTCTGGTACGCGCCCCCCTGGATGGGGTAATCGAACAGTTTTACATCAGACCCAATCAAGCGGTTGAAGCCGGTCAGGCTTTATTCAGCATGGACAAAACCGGACTGCGCTCAAGACAGGGTGTAGCCCGCAAGTCCTACGAGGTGGCTGCAGAGGAATACCGGCAGGCATCGGTGCTGGCTTTGCAGGATGATCGCGGCAAGACCGAAATGGCTCCCCGGCGGGGCAGAATGGAAGAACGGGCAGCAGATCTTTCCGGCACTGGCAAGCTGTTACAGCGCATGGAGGCGGTTGCTCCCGTGGCCGGCATTGCCATTTTCAGTGACCCCACCGACTGGGTCGGCAAAGGGGTAACCATTGGTGAAAAGGTGCTGTTAATCGCTGATCCGCAAAAGGCGGAACTGCTGATCCGGTTGCCGGTTGCTGATGCAATTGCGCTTGAGCCTGGCACCAGGATTACCCTCTACCTGACCAATGATCCCCAAAACCCCCATGAGGCAAGTCTGACCACGGCTGCCTTCCGGACCGAAGTAATGCCGGGCGGCCAGGTTGGCTACCGGCTCAAGGCTGATTTTGTGAATTCCTCGAATCTGCCCAGAATCGGACTTTCAGGTATTGCCAAGATCTATGGCAAGAAGGTATCTCTGGGCTATGCCATATTCAGGCGTCCTCTGACATTCCTGCGCCAGCGTTTGGGATGGTGATGCAGCCATGATGGTAGCTGCCAAAACACTCCCCCCACTGCGCCAGGAACTGGCCCTGTTTCCGTCTCCGCCCCAGCGTGACGGCTCACCGGTCTGGTCATTGCACGATCCTGCAGCCAACCGGTTCTACCTGATCACCTGGGCCGCCTTTGAGATGCTCTCCCGCTGGCATCTGGGCAGTCCGGAGGCGATTAGCAAAGCTGTCAACCAGGCAACCACTCTAAGCGTTGAAGACCAGGATGTAGAAGGGCTGGTGCCGTTTCTTGAAGCCCACTTTCTGACCGAACCCCAGGGGGCGACCACCACCGGGCGGATACTGGCGGCCCGTAACAAAATGCGCAGCAGTTGGTGGCTCTGGCTGGTCAAGAACTATCTCTTTTTCCGTGTTCCCCTGATACGACCACAGCGTTTTCTTGAGACCATCGCTCCGCTGGCCAACATCTTCTTTACCCCGCTCTTCCCGCTGTCCATCTCGCTGCTGGCAGTAACCGCACTGCTGCTGGTATCCCGACACTGGGATCAGTTCATCCACTTCTTTACCGCCTTTAAAAGTCTGGAAGGGATCATAACTCTGGCAATCACTATCCCGCTTGCCAAAATCATCCATGAACTTGGCCATGCCTGTGCAGCACATCGTTACGGGTGCAAGGTGCCGGCCATGGGGATTGCCTTTATGGTGATGACCCCCATGCTGTACACCGACACCAATGAGGCCTGGAAGCTGCAATCGCGCAGGCAACGCCTGATCATCGGCAGTGCCGGTATAATAGCGGAACTGGCACTGGCAGTGCTTGCCACCTGGGCATGGCTGCTTTTGCCTGACGGTTCGGCCAAAGGTGCGGCATTCTTTCTGGCCACCACGGCCTGGGTTATGACCATTGCCCTGAATGCCTCTCCCTTCCTGCGTTTTGACGGCTACTTTATCCTGGCCGATCTGCTTTCTATCCCCAATCTCCATCCCCGCTCCTTTGCCTTCGGCCGCTGGTGGCTGCGGGAAGTGCTGTTCGGGTTTGGCAATCCTGAACCGGAAACAGTTACCCTCGGTCTGCGTCGTTTTCTAATCATCTTTTCCCTGGCGGTTTGGATCTACCGTCTGGTGCTCTTTCTTGGGATCGCCCTGTTGGTCTATCACTTCTTTTTCAAGGCATTGGGGATACTGCTGTTTGCGGTTGAGATCATCTGGTTTATCGCCCTGCCGATCACCGATGAGATCAAGGTCTGGTGGGAGCGCCGCAGCGAGATCGGCACTACTCCAGCATTGTTTAGATCACTTATTTTGTTAGTGATTGGTCTGCTGCTCATACTGCTACCTTGGCAGTCTTCAGTGTCAGCACCGGCAATCCTGGGGGCAGCCCGAGAACAGCGTCTGGTTGCGCCAGCGCCGGGCCGGCTGGTTGATGCTCCGGCAACAGCACTGCATTCCACGGTCAAGGCCGGCGATCTGCTGGCCCGTTTGATCTCGCCAGATATTGATCAACGTAAGGCTGAATCAGCTCCTTCGGCATCGCTTAGTCGCTGGCAGGT
Source organism: Deltaproteobacteria bacterium (assembly GCA_037133255.1). Classification (GTDB taxonomy): domain Bacteria; phylum Desulfobacterota; class Syntrophia; order Syntrophales; family Smithellaceae; genus FEN-1160. The sequence goes on along the minus strand of JBAXON010000073.1, from coordinate 6,400 downwards.
TAACCAGCAGGCCTTCAACGAAGAACTGCTCAGCCAGGGTGATGTGCTTCAGAAACGGTTACATGGTGATGAAGGCATTCTGCACAGCCTTAAAGGTGAAGAAGATCGACTCCAGTTGCGGGCACCTTTCGACGGTACTGTAGTCCACAAAAACGATGAGATCATGCTTGGCGGTTGGGTAGCTGCGCGCGAGTGGGTGGCAAGTGTTGCTGATCTGACCAGGAACCGGGTGGATGTGTACCTGGAAGAAATGGATCTGAGGCGGATCAGTATCGGCGGCACTGCGCGATTTATTCCTGATGCGGTTGAATACGGTGCTTTCAACTGCAAGATTGCTGAAATAGACCGAGTCAGCACAACCATGCTTGATGACTTCTCACTAGCCTCCTTCTATGGCGGCCCTATTACCACCCATCCGGATGAACAGCACCAACTGGTACCGGTCTCACCACACTATCGCGTCAGGCTTGATCAATGTACGCCCGGCAGTGTTCCTCCTATTCGCCTGCGGGGTGTGGCTCACCTTGAGGCAACCCGCCAATCTCCAGCCCTGGCATTAATCCGCCATGCCTGGATAACCCTGATCCGTGAAAGCGGCCTGTAAGGAAATATGGGCCGGTCACCTCAATCCAAATACATCCGTTTGGATGAACCTGTTGCCGTGCGTTCATATCACCGACTTTTCCGATAATCTCACCGATCTATCCTACCGCAGCCACGGTCGGTTTATCAACTCTATCGCAGCATTCTAAATAAGCTTGACATGTTTCAAAGTAATGTATAGTCTTTGTATATACAAGGAGGAGTTATATGGAAGTCACTATTCAAAAATGGGGTAATAGCCTTGCAATAAGAATTCCCGGCAGCTATGCCAAGGATATTAATTTGAAGCAAGGAACGTCTGTGGATTTGCGCAAGAAGACTGACAAAATCGAAATTGTTCCCATGAAGACAAAGTTAAATTTGCGAGGGTTGCTGTCAAAAATTACTGATGAAAACATCCACGAAGAAGAGCTTACGGGAGGTGGTGTTGGAAAAGAAATCTGGTAAATATGTGCCATCTCGCGGTGATATTGTCTGGTTATCATTCAACCCTCAGAGTGGACATGAACAATCGGGGCATCGTCCGGCAATAGTGATATCGCCGAAAGAATATAATGGTAAGGTTGGCTTAGCGATCTTTTGTCCTATAACATCAAAAATAAAAGATTACCCGTTCGAAGTAAAAGTAATTATTAAGAATATAATAAATGGGGTAATCCTTGCTGATCAGGTAAAAAGCTTGGATTGGGAAAAAAGAGAAACTAAATTTATAGCTAAAGCTCCAAAAAGAGTAGTAGAAGCGACTATCGAGAAACTAAATCTTTTAATAAATGAGAATGGCGAAGAATAGGAAATATCAAAACAAGAAAAATTTTGGAGTATAGATATGATTGAAAATACCATCGAAGCATGGCACAAAATAATTGAAATAAAGGATGCAGCGGGACTTGACAATATTCTTGCGGAAAATGTAGTATTTCATTCTCCGGTTGTTCATACACCGCAACAGGGAAAAGAGATAACCAAACTCTACCTTATCGCTGCCCTTTACGTTTTTAATAATGACAGTTTTAAGTATCTAAGAGAGGTCATTTCCGGTAACAACGCCTTTTTGGAATTCTCCACTGTGATAGAAGGTATTACCGTCAATGGCGTGGATATGATTACCTGGGACGCTGACGGCAGGATTAGCGATTTTAAAGTCATGCTTCGCCCGCTAAAAGCCATCAATTTAATCCATCGCATGATGGGAGATATGCTGCAAAAAGTTAAGCCGGGTTAAATCCAGAACATATTTTATCCGCCGCGATCAGAGCTGAAGAAAAGCTGATGTCGCCAGAGCATCCGTCACCCTTGACCGTGTCGCCAATCAAATAAAGCCCTTTAATTGTAGCGCATTCGATATTCGGTCTGTGCGGTTTGGACTGAACGGGCGTGAGGACATTGCCGTTCATTACCGGTACAACGGTTTTTCTTTCTTCGACTACCATTGGCAGAAAATTCGGTAAGATGGCTGCGATTGTGTCTTTGAGTCTTTTTTCTGCCTCTTCAACTACTTTTTTGTTCCCGTCAAAGTGCCACGGCAGCATTATGCCCCAGGTCGAGATATATTTACCGCGAGGCGTGAATGAATCATCAGCATTGGATTGAAAGCGCGCCCAGATGGGTATATCAACGCCTAGTATGCCTGCGCGAATATTTGTAACCGGTTTGTCTGTGATAAAATCAATAGTAAGGCCGGAGCTGTTTTCGATATTCCTCGCGTAATCGAGTGTGGCCTTGGGCAGAAGATGATTGTCCATAAGATCAAGTACCAGCGGGAGCCTTGCGGCAAAGATTACGTTTTCAGTGGAGTATGTTGCCTTATCTGTTTTAATGCCAGTTGCTCTGCCGTTTTCAATAATTAACTTCGTAGCCTTTTCGCTTAGATGTATTTCGCCGTTTTTTTCGATGTGTTTTTTCAGCTTGGAAAATATCTGGGCTGAGCCGCCTCGGGGTTCACCAACGCCGATCCCGGCTTTTAATGCCCTCTGCAGGAATTCAATGACTTCCCCCGCGCTGACTTTATCCGGTGTCGGGCACATGATGGTCATGCCGAGGAAGGGCAGGAACGCCTCGACTTCCGGATTCTGAAAGGATGTTTTATAAAAATCGAGCAGGATTTTATCATACCACTCTGAAGGATTGGCCTTTTTAATTTTTATTAGTAAAGCCAGAAGCACAAGCCTTGCCCGAAATGAAAGCATAGGCGTTTTCAAAAAACCTGCGGGGCCTTCAGGTCTTTCCCAGAGCCTGCCTTTGAAGATCAGCTTGGCGTCCTTGACCTCCGGCAGGAAATCTATTTCTTCACCCAGCCTTTTGAACACTTCGTTGGCTATGCCCTTGCGCGCAAGCCGGTGCGAATGAGCGCCGTATTCCCAAACATAGCCTTTCTCATTTTTATAGGAGAGTGCCCGGCCGCCGATCATCCCTGATGCTTCCAAGACGATAACTCTTCTGCCAGAGTTGGCGAGCAGCGCCGCGGCGCTCATTCCGGCATAACCAGCTCCGATTATTATTGCATCCGCCATAAAACCTCCAATTACAGGATTAATAGTGCATGATGAAATTTTAACATTTTTTAAAAGCAGAAGGCAACTTAATTGTTGTCCCGCGAAGCGGAGGATAGGATACCCGTGATTTCCGTGGTTCGCCTGAATATCAAATTTGGCATTTACTTCCTAAGTGTGCTATAGAATATAAATGAAGAAAATATTAACAAACTACAGCTCTGGCCTCCGCAGGCCATTGATAGCATTGATTATTTTAATGCTAATTATATTTGGACATCGGCCGGCGCTGGCCATTTCTCTGACCGATACCGCAAGCCCCGTGCCTGCCGCGGCAATGAAACTTGTTGGGTTCTGCGCTGATCCCAAAGCCGGACTCGATGCTCAGGCCGTCGCCATTCTTGTGGATTATATCCTCGAGCCTAAAACGAATAAGGAAGCCGAGCTCCCCAAAATTAAGGAAACCCCCGGCGCCTATTATGAATTTGATACCCGGATCAACTTCTCCAGTTTCTTGCAATATGCCTACAATAGTCAGGTGCCGGCATCTCTTACCAGCCCGGCTTCTTTGCGATATTCGCTATGGACCGGCCTTCCGGGGGAATTACAAAAAATGCCCGCCAGTTGGAAATTGGTTCCGCCTGCAGGTAAGCCGTTAATTATTTACGGATTACAACGCGATGGCATAACGCCAGACCTCACCACCGGCGTCTATTATGAATACGATCTGAAAAAAACTCTGATTATTCTCAATCACAAGGGAAGGCAGGTTTTCATTTCCATTTCCAAACAAATCGATATATCCGACATTGGTAAAAAAGGCGTTATTCTGGGCAACGATGAAGATTGGAATTACTTTTATTCCGGTATACCCGGTTCAACCAAAGCAGGTCTGGGCTGGGTAAAATCTTATATCTATGATTTTTTTTCGGTGGGTATTTATGTCGAATCAGGCCCCATGGTCAGATCCGGTAATTTTCAATGGATTCGGGCTGGCTGGTCCGGAGTTAATTTTGTTCAAACAAGTCATATCATTAAAGGAATGAAACGGAATGCCAAAAATTCAAAAGCAATTCTGGAATCGCCAAAGTTGCCGGCGCCAAGCCAGATTGCCTCGACTTATCAAAAACTTTCATTTTTACCCAAAAATGATTTAGTTGAAAGATATACAGTCTTGCAGCAGGCTCGAAAGTCTCTGGCCATCCTGAGCGGTAAAATTGACAAAAATGAAGTAAAAAAACAGGATTCCTATGCCAACACTCCTAAAGAACAAATCGTTGAAGAATTGATGCTGGAATACTTCAAGATTACCCTGGGCAAGTCATCGTTGTTAGGGCAAAAAGTCGTTTTCGGCAATTGATTAATCATGGATTCACCAATAAACTGTAAGCTCATCCAATCTAAACGGAGAAAAGAAATATGGAATGGGGAGTTGTTTTACTAATTCTTTTTGCGGCAGCGATGCATGCCGCTTGGAATATCCTGATCAAATCAGAGTCGAACAATTCATCGAACACCGCTTTGATCGTCGCGGGAAGCGCTATTATCGGTGTGGTCTTTCTGCCCTTTGTTCCGCTACCGCTGCGTCCTTGCTGGCCGTATCTCGGAGCATCCGTTGTCATTCATATTGTTTATTTTAGTTTATTATTACTCGCCTATAAAAAAGGTGATATGAGCCTTGTTTATCCGCTCATGCGTGGCCTGCCTCCGGTACTTACCGCCATTGCCGCATCCATTCTGCTTGCCGAGGCACTATCTTTACGCGGATGGTTGGGAGTTGCGCTGGTTTCGAGCGGTGCTTTAATGCTTGCCACGGACTTCCGCTTTTCCAAAGGTTTCAAACCTGCGCCTGTCGCTCTTGCTCTTTTAGCCGCGCTGGTAATTGTCCTATACACGCTGGTTGATGCGCAGGGCGCAAGGCTATCCGGCAATGCTTTCAGCTACACCGGCTGGATGCTTTTCTTTCTGGCCTTGTTTTTCTTCATTGCCATCCCAATCATCGAAGGCCGCCAGGTGTTTTACCGGATGGCCAAGGACTGGAAAAAAAGTATCGTCGGCGGTGCCTTGACCTTTGCTTCTTACGGAATAGCGCTTTGGGCCATGACAGTGGCACCCGTCGCGCTTGTTGCCGCTCTGCGCGAAACATCAATTCTTTTCGGCACGGTATTGTCCGTCTTTATCCTCAAAGAGCGCATCACCTGGATTCGCGGCTTTTCTATCGTCCTGATTGTCGCGGGGGCTGTTGCCATAAAGATGTCCTGAAGATAGGGGAAGTAATTGAATTATCATACCAGGTTGCTTTCATTTATTGTGAAGTTCCAATTCCGAAAGTGCAATCCGGCGAATGCCGGGCGCAACTCAATTGAAGTTTCACTAAGAAAACTTTCATTTCAAGACCTGATTCTATTTTTCAGCATTGCCTAAAAAAGCATGAAAGCAAGGACTGGTAGGTGGTTGCGTTGTTTAATTGTCAAGGTGAAGGATTTGACCACAGTTTTGTCCAATAGTTCCCCGTTTTTTATACTTCCGCAACTTGATGGATAACTTCTGAGATATAGCTTTGATATTTTACTTTGAGTTTCTTTGCTTTTATTTTTATTTTTTCAATATCTTCACTATTAACTCTTATGGTCATAGTTATATCTTTTTTTCTTGCCTTGAGAATCTTTTCAATATTTTCCAGCTCTTTTCCTTTTATTGGAGTATATTCTCCACGCACTAAAGCATTTTCAATTTCTTTTTCTTCTTTTGTTAATTTAATCTTATTCATTTTAAACCTCGTTCTTAGTGTGTGTTTTTGTATATTTGCGGCTTGGGTATAATGTTTTCAAAAAGATATATTCTTCTTCAACAACACAAGGTATAATCCAAGTGTATTTTTTATATTCAAACTTTAAAACTATTTGATTACTTCTCGTATTATGTTTTTCAGCTCCTAAAAATTTTGACCCTAAAATTTCTTCAAATGAGACGCCTCTTTCTTTCTTAAGTCGTTCATTTTTATCTTCATTCCACCGAAATTCTTTCATGGTTTAATATTATCACAAATGAAATGTATTTACAATTATATTTACAAATATTTTTATAACATAGAGCCCATTTGCCTTGGTACGCGGCTATTATCCCGCAGAATCATCTATTGCTAAAAAGGGAAAGGGTGAAGGAAACTGTCATTTCAAGACCTGATTCTATTTATTCTGCTTAATAAGTTCTCGATCATTCCGAGAGGCCGTTATAGGCAAATTAACCTGCCCGGCATCGTTTAATAATACGCGTACTGACTTCAAATCATCTTCACTGGCATTAGG
>JBAXON010000072.1:0-12484 GCA_037133255.1 Deltaproteobacteria bacterium | reverse complement strand
ATGGCCTGTGGCACCGGCAAGACCTTTGTCAGCCTGAAGATTGCCGAAAGCATGGCCGGAGCAGGCAAGCGCGTGCTGTTTCTGGTGCCCAGCCTGGCCCTGATGTCGCAAACACTCACCGAATGGACACAGGAAAGCAAAACCCCGCTGCACAGCTTTGCCGTCTGTTCGGACATTGACGTAGGCAAAAAGCGCAAGAAGGACGACGACGCGGTACAGACCTTCACCCACGAATTACGTTACCCTGCCACCACCGAAGCAGACAAGCTCGCGGCGGAAATGACCAAACGCCATGATGCGTTGCACATGAGCGTGGTATTTAGCACCTATCACTCCATTAACGTCATCAGCCGTGCCCAGCACGACCACAGCCTGGCCGATTTTGATCTGATCGTTTGCGACGAGGCGCACCGCACCACTGGCGCGACATTTGACAGCGAAGACGAAAGCGCTTTCGTCAAGGTCCATGACGCCGACTTCATCCGTTCCGCCAAACGGATGTACATGACGGCCACGCCTCGCATTTATGGCGACAACGCCAAGGCCAGCGCCGAAAAGGATAATGTGACGCTCTGCTCGATGGATGACGAAATTTTATATGGCAAAGAGCTGCACGTCATCACCTTCTCCGAAGCCGTCAAGCTCGAGCTGCTGGTAGATTACAAGGTCATCGTGCTGGCAATTGAAGAAGCCCATGTCAGCCGCCGCATTCAATCTTTGCTGAAAGACGAAAACAACCAGCTCAAGGTGGACGATGCCGCCAAAATTATCGGCTGCTGGAAAGCGCTCTCCAAGCAGGGGTTGACAAACGACCTGGCGGGTGACGACGCTGCCATGAAGCGCGCCGTGGCTTTTTGTCAGGTCATAGAAATCTCCAAAGGCATTAAAACGCACAAGGTTAGCTCCAAACAGATCGCCGGTATGTTTCAGAAAGTGGTGGAGGCCTATCAGGGTGAAGCCTCAGAGCAAGTCGCCAGCCTGGCCTGCGAGGCCGAACATGTTGATGGCAGCATGAATGCCAGCGAGAAGGAAACCAAGCTCGTCTGGCTCAAAGCCGAACCGCCGGAAAATACCTGCCGGATATTGAGCAACGTGCGCTGTCTTTCGGAAGGGGTGGACGTTCCCGCGCTGGATGCCGTGCTGTTTCTCACTCCCCGCAATTCGCAAGTGGACGTGGTGCAATCCGTTGGCCGCGTCATGCGCATCACACCGGACGGGAAAAAGAAGCGTGGCTACGTCATCCTGCCGGTGGTCATTCCGGCAGGCATGGAACCGCACGAAGCGCTGGGCGACAACAGAACATACGCCGTCGTGTGGCAAGTATTACAGGCGCTTCGCTCCCACGACGACCGCTTTGACGCCATGGTGAATAAGCTTGATCTGATCGGCAAGGACACCAGCAAGATGGAAGTCATAGCCATCACCGACAAGATTCAAAAGAAACAGGGGAAAAACAGAGGAACCAAAAACAAGGAGTCCGGCAAAGGCGGCTTTACTATTGGCGAAGCCGTCCAACGCCCCACCAGGGAACTCCAAGCAGACATGCAATTCGAAATCGGCGAAATAGAGAAAGCCATCTACGCCAAGCTGGTGCAAAAGTGCGGCAACCGCCACCACTGGGAAGATTGGGCAAACGACATTGCCAAGATCGCCCGCACCCACATAGACCGCATCACCGGCATTCTGGATAACGAAGCCAACACCAAAGAACGCGAAGCATTTAACGCCTTTGCCTTTGAGTTGCGCGATGACCTGAACGACAGCATCAGCGATAGCGAAATCATCGAAATGCTCGCCCAGCATCTCATCACCAAACCGGTATTTGACGCCCTCTTTGAAGACTACAGTTTTGCCCAGCACAACCCCATGTCGCAAGCCATGCAGGGCGTGCTGGATGTACTGCAAGAGCACCACATTAACAAGGAAGCGGACACCCTGCAATCCTTCTATGACAGCGTGAAAATGCGCGCCCAGGGGATCGACAATGCCACAGGCAAGCAGAAAATCATCATCGAGCTCTACGACAAATTCTTCCGCAACGCCTTCCCCAGGATGACTGAACGGCTGGGCATCGTCTATACGCCAGTGGAAGTGGTGGATTTCATCATCCACAGCGTCAACCATATCCTGCAAACCGAATTCGGCCAGACGCTTGGTAGCAAAGGCGTTCATATCATCGACCCCTTTACCGGCACCGGCACTTTCATCACCCGCCTGCTGCAAAGCGGGCTGATTGCACCGGAGCAGTTGCCCTACAAATATAAAAATGAAATCCACGCCAACGAAATTGTCCTGCTGGCCTACTACATCGCAGCCATCAATATCGAAGCGGCGTATCACAGCATCGTTGGCGGTGACTACCAGCCGTTTGAAGGCATCTGCCTTACCGATACATTCCAGCTTTACGAAAAAGAAGACTTGATTGACCAGATTCTGGTAGATAACAGCGCCCGCCGCAAGCGGCAGAAGAAGCTGGATATTCGGGTCATATTTGGCAACCCGCCGTATTCCGCCGGTCAAACCAGCGCCAATGATAATAACCAGAATGTGGAATACAAGTATCTGGATCATCGCATCCGTGAAACCTACGCGAAGCGCTCAGACGCAACCTCGACCAAAAACCTTATGGATTCATACATTCGATCCATCCGCTGGGCAAGCGACCGCATAGGCAATAGCGGCGTAATCGGTTTTGTCACCAATGCCGGTTTTCTGGAATCAAACTCCGCTGATGGGCTGCGTCAGTGTCTCGCTGAGGAATTTTCCAGCATCTATGTGTTCCATTTGCGCGGCAATCAGCGCACGGCTGGCGAGCTATCACGCAAGGAAGGCGGCAAGATTTTTGGCAGCGGCAGCCGCGCCCCAATTGCCATTTCCCTGCTGGTTAAAAATCCGAACGCCACGCAGCATGGCCAGATTTACTTTCACGACATTGGCGATTACCTCAGCCGGGAAGACAAGTTGGAAAGAGTCAGCACCTTTGCCAGCATTGCCGGAATTACCGAAGCAGGAGGCTGGACAACCATCACCCCCGACCAGCACGGCGACTGGCTCAAACAGCGCGACGACGGTTTTAGTGACTACATCGTGCTGGGCGACAAAAAAGGCAACGCTCTCAAACTATTTGATAACTTTTCGCAAGGTGTGCTAACTGCCCGCGATAACTGGTCATATAACAGCAGTCGTGCAGGTTTGGCAGACAACATGGAGCGCATGATCGCCTACTACAACAGAGAGACGGTGCGATTTGCCGACGCGTTTTCCAGGCTGGACAAGAAAATACGAGAAGCCAAGGTAGACGACTTCATTGACACAGACTCGACAAAAATCAGTTGGTCGAGCAGTTTAATTGCGGACCTGGTTCGTATGAAGCGGAGCGATTTTCAAGCAAATAAGCTTATCCCTTGTCTTTATCGCCCCTTCAGCAAACAATGGCTGTATTTTGACGGCATGATGAATCACCGTGTTGGCCAAATGCCGCGCATTTTCCCGGATGCGGCGGCAAAAAATCTGATGATTTATATTAGCGGTTCGGGTATTGGCGGTAAGGATTTTTCTGCGCTACTGGTTGATGTAATACCTGATTTGAATATGCAGCACTCAGGTGGACAGGGCTTCTCGCTATATCTGTATGACGAGCCGGACACTGAAACGTCAGACCAACCAAACCTGTTTGCCACTTCCACCACGACCAAAGGAGAAAGAAAACGCCGCGACGCCATCACCGACGAAGGGCTGGCGCATTTTCAGGTGGCCTATCCCGGCGAAACCATCGGTAAGGAAGACGTGTTCTATTATGTCTATGGCCTTCTCCATTCGCCAGAGTACCGTGAACGCTATGCCGACAACCTGAGCAAGGAGCTGCCACGCATACCGTGCGTTAAAACCGCCGCCGGTTTCCGGGCGTTTAGCAAGGCGGGGCGTGCGTTGGCTGAACTGCACCTGAACTACGAAACTGTGCCGCCCTATCCGGTCAAGATCGATACGGGCGGCAAGATATTGACCGATGCCGACTACCGGGTGGAGAAGATGAAGTACGGCAAACAGGGCAAGGACAAAGACCTCACCACGTTACACTACAACGACAAGATTACCCTCACCGGCATTCCGCAGGAAGCCTACGACTACATCGTCAACGGCAAGCCCGCGCTGGACTGGGTGGTGGAGCGCCAGTGTGTAAAAACCGACAAAGACAGCGGCATCGTCAACGACGCCAACGACTGGGCGGTGGAAACCATGAAAAATCCCCGCTACCCACTGGAACTGTTCCAGCGAGTCATCACGGTCAGCCTGGAAACAATGAAGATCGTCAAATGCCTGCCGGGGCTGGAGATTTGAAGGGATGCCTGTGCCCATTGACCAAGAGAGGATGCCATAGGATTATTCAGGCGGGGTGTAATCTGGGGAATATCCCGCACACTGATTAGCTAGCAAGGCATTCGGAGGTTTAAGGAGATGAAAAAACGCGCGGCGCTCAGTGCTTTGGACGCTGTATTCACGAAACTAACTGATCAACTAACGAAGACGTATTTTGAGTCCTCATTCGTTACATCTCAGTTTCAAGAAGCTATTGTACAGCTTGATGAATCTCTCCAAAGTACCAAGGAGTTCAAGAAGTCAAAGAACATTAGTAATCCTATCATGGGATTGTGGGTTGCACTACCGATGGTAGATCTTTCTGCTCCGGAGACGCGGTGGGAGAAAGCTGGATATAAGAAAGCCGAAGAAGATGAGTTGCGCGCCATTCTCATTGAAAATTTGAATAATCAGCATCAATGGCTACTTGTGGAAGCCTTTGAAGCTGTGGAAACCTATCTGCAAGATCTTTATGGTGTTCTCGGGTACCTTGACAGATCGTTGTGGCGTTGCTCCGACTTCGGCGATATAGTGCCATCAGCGATCAGTTCAAATGACCTGGATTGGCATAAGCAACAAGTCCGTAAAATTATGAAACGCAATACTAAGGAAATCCGAAATAGATTAAACGATACAATAATTGATGTGCATAAATATCTATCCCGTAATTGTCGACGACGTGACTATAATTTTCTGATTGGTTGTATCGAAACGCTAAGGCATTTCATTGTTCACTCATCTGGACGAATTTCTGGGGATGATCTCTTTCAGGCTGTTAACAAGAATACGTCAAACGCTCTTACCGGAAATTCAAAAGTTCTAGAAGCTAACAGACAGTTTCTAAAAAGCCTTATCGATAGCTCGGTGGGCAGTTCGGTAGTGGAGATTGTGCTAATCAACAAAGCTAACACAGTACCACCGTTCCACTTCCTGAATCGTCCTTTCGTCGATTTACTTGAACATTTAATCAGTTACGGAGGTCTTTTGTATTCACAATCACTTCGTCACTTTTGCAAAGAGCCAGTTTGGCCCCGATCTGAGTACGCAACCTGAAAAGCAACCATATGGGGGACATATTACAGATTATCGGGTTACTCTGGTGAATAATAAATGGTATTATGTCCCCGGAATAGCCAGAACGATTTGAAAGGCAAAGACGGGCAGCATTGTCTATGGTAGTTCGGAGGCAAGAGTAATGAACTGCAAACCAACCGCATGCACCGGATCGGCCATAAAGCCGGTTTCCCGGTGATGCGGAGCGTTCGCCAGAGGAAGATTATGGATAAAACCAAGTTCAATCATATCAAGTTTATCCTTCACGACATGGCGTTTCTCGACATCAAACGGGCATCTGCAGGGCAATCCAAGATGGGCGCGTTTATCCTTGCAAGCTGTTTCATAGAGTACCTGGCCGGATTCGTCGCGGGGAAGGAGACAACCAGTAAGGACTACAAGGCGTTTGTGAAGAATTACCTTCCACCGCTCTATGATCCGGAGAAGCTACACCGGGACCTCCGCTGCAAACTGGTTCACAATTATTCAGAAGGCGGGTCGTACATGTTTGTATATGCGGAACCTACATTGCATGGTAAGCAGGTCGCGGGGAAAATGGTCATCAATCTGGAGGACTTCATTACAGACTTAGAAGGTGCCCTGCACAAGCTCTTCACTGAACTTGACAGTGATTCAAGCAAGGCCAAGAAGGCCGAAGAACGTTTTGATAAGATTGGATTGATCGGGATTGCTCGACTTGTCGTGACAAAATGAGGAGAATAATCACCTGCACTACTACGGCTCGTCCGAGGCGGGCAAGTCGAGGGTGAACCGTGACGTTAGGTAAAGAAATGGATACATCAATAACAATTTCTGCAGTATCTGTAATTATCGCATGTTGTTCTTTTTGGGTTGCTTATAAAGCCTTTTTGCATTCGACTGAATCACGGAAAGCTGACAAATTATTGGGGCTACGTATCCAGGTAGTAGAGTTGCGGAGCAAATTTGTGGAACTTAAATATAATTCTCAATCTTTATCAAAAAAACAACCTACTATTCATGATCCATTTATAAACGAAAAATTAGACAAATGCATGATTATAGCGAAGAAATTCATAAGGCATTGTATAAAGATCTTTCTTACGTAACTGAGAAGGATCTAGATGACATGACTATTGGTATTCTTAATATTAAAAGTGATTTAGAACTGGAAGTTGAGAGAATTAAAAAAATGGGCGATACCTAACCTCTGGCTGGTTCAATCTTGAAAATTGAACTAGAATTTAAAAACTGGTTCAATCGGAGGACGATTGAACCAGCAAGGGGAACATGACAGAGGTAATATTAGGACAGTTACCCGCCTATGTGTGACGGTAAAAAAGCGGATGGCAAAAGTTGCATCACCTGCGGGGGAATAATGGGGACGGTACTATTTAATTGGTAACTTCCGCTGACCCTTACCAATGCTGTATCACCCTGCGAATTCCATGACTACCTGAATGTGGAAAGAAAAAAGGCGAGAGCATGAGTAAAAGAGGAGAAAAGGAAAAACTGGATTACCCAGTCGCGCTGGGTAATGACACAAAAGGAGAGATTGCCACGGCTCCTGAGAGTCGCCTCGCAATGACACAAATTTCGTCATTCCGTCGTAGGACGGAATCCAGAAGTTCTTGTGCCTTTCCAGAATGGTGCTGTTTTACGTTTGATGTTCTGCAGTCATCCGTGGGATGGTGACTGGCACGGAATTCTCTTTCGGAAAATCTAATAACATGCTAGTCTCTGAACATGAAAAAACGATTATATATTGAAACAACTGTGGTAAGCTATCTTACTGCAAAACCAAGCCGTGACATTATCATAGCCGGTCACCAGGGAGCTACGCGGGATATTTGGCCGGCGCTTTCTGGGAAATTTGAAACCTACGTTTCGGCACTTGTATTTGAAGAAGCCAGAAAAGGTGATCGCAATCAGGCGCAGTTGAGAGTTGCAGCAATAGAGTCGTTTCCCATGCTTGATATTGACGATGAGGCACGGATTCTCGCTGAAACTATTATTGCTAAAAAGGGAATTCCATCTCAGTATCCTGAAGACGCTCTGCATATTGCTGTGGCTGCTGTGAATGGCATTGAAATTGTTGTAACCTGGAATTTTGCCCATCTAAATAACCCCTTTATCCGTAAAATTTTACGGCGGATTATCGAGGATGAGGGGTATGAGTGTCCGGAGATATGTTCTCCTGAAGAATTATTGGAGGTAAAAAGATGAAAGATCCCATTGTTGAAGAAGTCCGAAAACAACGCATGAAACATACGCTTAAGTTCAAAGGGGATATTTCCGCAATCTGTGAGGATTTGCGAAAAGTTCAGCTATCATCAGGTCACAAAGTCATACGTCTGTCACCACGAAAGCAAGAGATAACAACCCGACCACGTAAATTTGCGCATTCATCCTGATGAAATTATTCGACTCATCTATTTGATCGACAACATCCGCTAACCATCACCTTACGAATTCCGGGGGTTGACATGGCAAAAATCTCCCATCACCCCTCTTTATACCCTGAAGGGCACGAGCAAAAGAGGGAAAAAAGAAAAACTGGATTACCCAGTCGAGCCGGGTAATGACACAAAAAAGAGAGATTGCCACGGCTCCTGAGAGTCGCCTCGCAATGACACAAATTTCGTCATTCCCGTGCAGAGGGGAATCCAGGGTACTTAAATATAATTGCCGGAGGAATGATTTGTCCATAGAAACTGAACAACCAGCAGAAATACGTTTCATTGTAAATGAAGATCAGGAAGGCCTGCGACTCGATGTCTTTGTGGCTGCAAATCATGCCGCGCTTTCACGGTCTCAGGTCAAGCACGCTATTGAAGAAGGCGCCGTTCTGGTCAACGACAAATCGCCCAAAGTCAGTCAGTTGCTCAATGCCGGAGACGTAATCGAGCTAAAACAAAAGCCTGTAGTTGAGGGCATTGCGGCGCCTCAGGATATCCCATTGGATATTGTTTATGAAGATGCGTCAATTATCGTCATCAATAAGCCTGCCGGCATGGTTACACATCCGGCGCCGGGCAATTATGAAAACACACTGGTCAACGCGCTTTTGTTTCATTGCCACGATCTATCGGGAATTGGCGGCGTTGTGCGGCCGGGCATTGTTCATCGTCTGGATAAAGACACCTCAGGACTTATCGTTGCCGCTAAAAACGACGACGCGCATAGAAATCTATCCACTCAATTTGAAAAGCACGATGTGCACAAAGTATATAGGGCTTTGGTTTGGGGTGATATAAAAGGCAATAGTGGAGAAATAGTTTTGCCAGTGGGCAGGCATACAACTGATCGCAAAAAGATGTCCACAAAAAGCAAGCGGGGGAAAGATGCCCTCACTCTCTGGAAAGTACGCGAACGTTATGGCCTGGCTACTTTGCTGGATGTGGAGATCAAAACCGGTCGCACTCATCAGATTCGGGTGCATCTGTCCGATCGCGGCTATCCGGTTGTTGGCGATGCTGTTTATGGCAGCGCGATAAATAGAATGCGCAGCATTGCCAATCCCGAACTGAAAAAACAGCTGAAAGCTTTAACTCGGCAGGTTCTGCACGCCGCACAGCTGTCCTTTCTTCATCCGGTAACTGGCGAGAGGATGGTGTTTACAGCTGATCTTCCGCAGGACTTAAGCTCGCTTTGCGAGCAATTCCGTATCAGCCGCAGCCCCGATATTTTTGATTCCGGTTCGACTAACTGGAAAGAGCAGCTAAGGTGATCAAAGATGTTAACTCTTCAAAAAAAGAAGTCTATTGAATATTTGCAATCTCCTCTTTTGAGTAATTGCGATTTCCTGGAGCACGCTTTTTGTACGCGGCGCGGTGGTACATCCGAAGACGATTATAAAAGCCTTAATATGAGTTTCCGTGAAGGAGATGAGGAATTCCGTGTTTTGCAAAACTGGAATCATCTGGCCACAGCTTTTGCCATCCCGCTGGAGCAGTTTCTGGTGGTCAATCAGGTTCACGGCGACGCAATCTTTGTCATCAAGCCGCACGGCAGCTATTTTTCGTCAAGCGACGAGCTCAATTATGACGCGATAGTTACTACCCGCGTAAATCTGGCAATTTGCATCAAAACGGCGGATTGCGTGCCGGTACTTATTGTGGATCAAGTAAAAAAGGTGATTGCTGTTGTCCATGCCGGTTGGAAGGGCAGCGCACTAGGCATAAGCGCCAAAGTTATCAGGTTGATGATGAATCAATGCCAATGCCTGCCGCAAGATATTCTGGCGGCAATTGGTCCATCAATAGGCCATTGCTGCTACGAGGTTGATTCGACCACAGCGGATGCTTTTCGCAGGCAAAGTAATTCTGAGTTCTTTTTGCAGCAGGGCAAGAAAAAAAACAAATGGATGCTGGATTTGCCCGAGGCCAACCGTCGGCAGATTCTAGCGGCAGGCATTCCGAAAAAAAATATAGAAGTCTCCGGTTACTGCACTAGCTGTAATCAGGGTATGTTTTTCTCGCATCGCGGCGCAGGCGGGATCACCGGCAGGCAGGTTAATTTTATGATGATTAAGTCCGAAAGCCCCGCAGCGTTCTGACTACCGTAAAGAATCAACTCGGCTTCAGCAAATAGGGTATGAGAATTTCCTTATTGACAGTATTTCTTTTCAGTAATAGTTAGACATAAAGGTTTTTAAAAAAGGAGTAAAACACATGATAGTAGTTACAGGTGGCGCGGGGTTTATCGGCAGCGCTTTTGTCTGGCGGCTCAATCAGGAAGGCATCGATGATATTGTGATAGTTGATAGCCTGGGTACCGATGATAAGTGGAAAAATATGGTCAACCTGCGTTTTGCCGATTACATCCATAAAGACAATTTCTTACGGCTGATTTGCGATGATCAAATACCTTTTGATGTCAGCGCCATTGTGCACATGGGAGCCTGTTCATCGACAACGGAGCGCGACGCAGACTATCTTTGGAATAACAATTATCTTTACACTAAAACATTGGCTGTGTGGGCGCTTCAGCGCGGCATTCGCTATATTTACGCAAGCTCTGCGGCAACTTATGGCGATGGAAATCAGGGCTTTTCCGATGACCACAGCAAAATTAACGAACTTAAACCAATCAATATGTATGGATATTCCAAACAGGTTTTTGATTTATGGGCACTCAAGAATCAAGTGGAGAACAAAATTGCCGGGATTAAATTTTTCAATGTATTTGGCCCCAACGAATACCACAAAGCAGATATGACCAGCGTTATTTTTAAAGCTTTTCACCAGATTAAGGAAACCGGCAAGGTGAAGCTTTTTAAATCCTATCTGCCCAAATATCCTGATGGCGGGCAATTGCGTGATTTTGTTTATATCAAAGACTGCATCGACGTTATGTGGTGGCTTTTTAATAATCCGGCGGCAAACGGCATTTTTAACCTGGGAACAGGAAAGGCAAGAACTTGGAATGATTTGATCAAAGCAGTCTTTACCGCTATGGGACGCAAAACCAATATTGAATATATTGAGATGCCGGAATCATTGCGCAATCAGTACCAGTATTTTACCGAGGCAAAAATAGATAAGCTCAAAACCGCGGGCTGTCCGGTAGCGTTTTCATCGCTGGAAGATTCCGTGCGGGATTATGTTGTTAATCACTTACAGAAATCCGACCAGCATTTAGGACAGTCAAAATGAAAAGAGATATTGTCTGCATCATTCCGTCACGTTATGAATCCAGCCGTTTTCCCGGTAAGCCTCTGGCCGATCTTTGCGGCAAGCCGATGATCCAGCATGTTTATGAGCGAGTGGCACAAGCCAAAGCAGTGCCTTATGTGGCGGTTGCAACCGATGATGAACGCATATTTACCGCTGTGAAAAAATTTGGCGGCAACGCGATTATGACGGCAATAACACACCGCTCCGGCACAGATAGGATTTCAGAAGCAGTAAAAACACTTCATCTCGTGGCCGATGCCATTGTTGTCAACATTCAAGGAGATCAACCGATTTTTGAGCCGGTGCAGGTGGATGAAGTTATCCAGCCTTTAATTGATGATCCGGCCATTGTCATGTCCACATTAATTTACAAAATTATTCTGGAAGAAGAAATAACCCATCCCCACGCGGTTAAAGTTGTCCTCGATTCTCAAAATTTCGCTCTTTATTTTTCGCGGGCGACGATACCTTTCGTGCGCGATAAAAAGCTCAAAGCTGATTACTATAAGCATCACGGCATTTACGCCTACCGGCGGGACTTTCTGGATGTTTTTACCAAGCTGCCCGAAGGAAAGCTGGAAAAGTTAGAAGCCCTCGAGCAATTGCGCGCACTGGAATATGGTTACAAAATTAAAGTTGTTCTTACGCCGCACGATTCTGTGGAAGTGGATAATCAGCAGGAACTCGAAAGAGTGCGGCGGATAATGCAGAGCGGTTAAATTTTAACCCATCTCTATTTATAATGCATATCCATTTTTTTAATCATAATTAATACAGCAGAGATGGCGCCTTCAGTCATGCCGGGGATCCGCTCCATTTGTCCGAGAGTTTGTGGCGCTATTTTGGCAAGCTTTGCTTTCAATTCGTTGGAAAGGCCGGGTACACAGGAATAATTAAAATTCAGAGGGATTTTCTTTTTTTCCTGATCTTTTAATTTTTTCACGGAATCAAATTGCCGTTTGATATAGCCTTCATATTTAATTTCAATTTCGATTTGCTTTTTTACAAATGAATCTTTTTGGTCTTCACTACCGGGAAATCCGGCTAAAGCATCATAAGAAATTTCATGTCTTTTCAAAAGGCCGTACAGGGTTGTGGCGTTATTCAGGAGCGGTGAAGGGATTTTTGCCAGATGCTCGTTTACTTCCGGGGAAGGTCTAACCGGCGTTGCCTTGAGTTTCTCGATGCCCTGCTGAATCTGGCGCATTTTATCTTGCAGAGACAAATAGTGATCGCTGCCAATCAGCCCCAGCTCAACGCCTTTCCCCATCAGACGAATAGTAGCGTTGTCCTCACGCAAAATAAGTCGGTATTCCGCACGGGAGGTGAACATGCGGTAAGGTTCATCAACACCACGGGTAACCAGGTCATCTATCAATACTGCGATGTATGCCTCTGATCGATCGAGAATAAATGGC
>JBAXON010000071.1:0-12550 GCA_037133255.1 Deltaproteobacteria bacterium | reverse complement strand
GTGCCTATTCCACTGGTTGCATTGCCCTGAGAATCGCCATCAATCAGCAGAGTTTTCTTTTCTGCAGCGGCAAGAGATGCTGATAAATTAATGGCCGTAGTGGTTTTGCCCACGCCACCCTTTTGATTTGCTATTGATATAATTTTATTCATTATTTTAATGAGCATCTTCCGGATATTTCTTTTAGAAAAGCTGCCGTAAGCACTAGCATAAAAAAGTTTATTTTAGAAGGGTTTTTTACTTTATTTGTGAAACTCCAATTTCCATAACGAAGTGTAGGGAAATTGGTAAGTTGAACAATCCCGCGAAGCGGAGGGATACCCGTGGTTATTTCCTCTCACCGAGAATAATTTTCCGTTGCCCTTCTAAGAAGGGAAAGTTTATATCATATTGAATACATGGAGATATTTTGTATTGATCTGTATCTGATGAGCACTGCGCAAGCTCCTCATCCACATTGGGGCCTTTCAAAGCAATAAGCTTACCTCCCTTGTTGAGAAAATATTCGCCTTGGAGCAGGAGTTCGGATAATTTAAAAGCGGCGCGTGAAATTAAAACATCAAATTTTTCCTTCCATAGGTCTGTCTTAAGAATGTTTTCGGTGCGGTCATGAAAAACGACCACATCTGAAAGATTCAACAGACGAAGCACATGTTTTAAAAAAGACACCTTTTTGCGATTGGTTTCCAGAAGATAAAGTTCTAAAGAAGGCAGCGCTATTTTTAAGGGAATGCCGGGGAAACCTGCGCCGCAGCCGACATCAATTATGCGGGCAGTTGGCTTATGAATAAATTGCAGTGCCGAAAGCGAATCCAGAAAATGCCGCGGAATAATTTCGCAAGAAGAGTTTTCGGATATTAAGTTTGTTTTGGCATTCCATTGTAACAGCTCATTTTTATAAGCCGCGAATTGAGCCAGTTGCTGTTCGCTTAACTCAATGCCCAATTGCCGTGCGTTTTGAAGAAGTGAAAGTATTTCCTGATCCATGTTAAGAGAATAACAAATAACGTCTGCCACCGCAAACGATAAAGCGGTTTGCCTTAAGGAATATGCAGGGGCAAGGATGAAAACCCTCCACACATAAACCAGGTACCGTTACAACACCTTTTTAAATCATGTTTTTTTAATCCTACTTGACACTTATCCAACTATTTAGCTATAACTTGCACATCTAATTTTTTCAAGATGGGAAAAATATGTTTCTAGACTTAGCAAGCTCAGCATTCGTAATGATAAAGAGCATAAGGATTCCTGATATTCTGGATATAATCATCATTGCCTTGATGATTTTCGCTCTTTTGACGTGGTTTAAAACCCGTGCTTCCCGCTCTGTGCTCATCGGAATAATACTTCTGGGTGGTGTATATATGGCGGCGCGGTTTTTCCAGCTTTATCTTACTACTGTTGTTCTACAGGGATTTTTCGCCATTTTACTTTTTGTTTTAGTCGTTATCTTTCAAGAAGATTTACGCGGTTTTTTTGAAAGATTGGCGATGCTGGGGAATATCGGGAAAAAGAATACACCCTTGTCGTCGCTTGAAAAAATAGCGGGAATAATCGCGCATACCTCATCCAATCTGGCCAAGAAGCGTATCGGTGCTTTAATTGTTATCGCGGGAAATGATCCTTTAGAGAGACACGTAAGTGGCGGGATTAGATTAGATGGTCTTTTAAGCGAACCACTGCTTGAAAGTATTTTTGATCCCCACTCAATCGGTCACGACGGCGCAGTAATAATCAGTGGTACCCGCGTTAAAATGTTTGGTTGCCATCTGCCGCTTTCAATGGACACCGCACAATACGGGAATATCGGATTACGTCATACAGCGGCACTGGGACTTGCACAACGGGTCGATGCCCTATGTATAGTTATTTCAGAGGAAAAAGGCACTATTTCGGTTGCTCAGTCGGAAACTCTGAGAACAATTCCCAACGCCACCGTGCTGCACGAAGTAGTGGAGCAATTTTATATGAAGAACTCACCGACATCGGAATCTCATCCTGTCCTTAAGTGGATTAAAGAAAATACCCCGGGAAAAATTATTGCTCTAGCCCTGGCTTGTATTTTGTGGGTTATTTTTGGATACCAAAGGGATATTGTTCGGCGAGATTTCAATGTTCCGATTGAATATAAAAACATCCCGAAAAATTGGCAGCTTAATCAACCACAGGCAACCGATGTAAAAGTTATTCTTCAGGGACCCGGGCAGGCATTTTATCTGCTTGATGAAAAATCTTTGAAGCTGTCTTTGGATCTGGCGCCGCTCGCCCTGAAAAAGAACGAATTTACCTTGAATAAGACGATGATTAATGTGCCATCGAATTTATCAGTTACCGAGATCAGCCCGGCAATGATATATATTGACGCATCCAAACTTGTCGGCATGACTTTACCTGTCAATATTAAAACGAAAAATTCATTACCGGACAATGTAGTATTGCAGAAAATTAATTTGCACCCTGCTTATTTGCGAGTTCTTATAGATTCGAAATTGCAGTCGGAAAAAATCAGTATTGAAACGGAACTCATTGATCTGGGGAAAATATTTTTTACGACTTCATTTGCAGCAAAAATTGTTCTGCCTTCCGGTGTGTACCTGCCCGACGGAAAGACAGCGAATATCAATGTAACGATAAAAGTCAAAAAGAAATCTTCCTTTTGAGGTGAGTATGAAATCCATCCGTCAAAAAAGATCAAATAAAACCGGCCTCTCACCAGGAAGTCTGGTTCATGTGGGCAGGGAATACGAAGAAAAATCAAAAATTACTTTTATCCGTTATAATGAAGCTATTTTTGAAGAAAAAGAAGTCGCTTCAATATCTGACTTACTTCGTGAAAAAAATAATGAAGGAATTGTCTGGATTAATGTCGATGGTCTTAATGCCAAACTAATCGAAGATGTAGGCGGCATTTATGACTTACATCCTTTGATTCTGGAAGATATTCTCAACACCGACCAGCGCCCAAAAACAGAGGATTTTGGCAATTACATTTACATTGTCCTGAAAAATTTTCATAATCAGGACAATGTAAATTTGCCATCCGAGCAAGTGAGCATAATCTTGGGGAAAAATTTCATACTTTCTTTCAAAGAAAAAGAAACTTCGCTTTTCGAGCCGATACGGGAAAGGCTACGAGGCAATAAAGGACGGATAAGAAAATCAGGACCGGATAACCTGGCTCATGCCCTGATAGATAATATTGTCGATAATTATTTTTTTGTACTGGAGGAACTAGAAGAAAGAATAGAATATCTCGAAGACGAATTAGTTACGCAAACAAACCCTGTAAATCTTCAAGCCATCCATAGCTTAAAAAGAGAACTTATTTTATTGGGAAAATCTCTGTGGCCGCTGCGAGAGGCAATAAGCACTCTGGAGCGAACTGATTCGGAGTTGATTACCGCATCAACTCACATTTACTTTAAAGATATATTTGATCATATCATTGCTATAATTGAAACCGTTGATACATACAGGGAGATGCTTTCCGGTATGCTGGATATTTATCTTTCAACAGTAAGCAACCGGCTTAACGAAGTGATGAAGGTGCTGACCATTATCGCGACTATTTTTATGCCCTTGACATTTCTTGCCGGAGTGTATGGCATGAATTTTAAATATATGCCGGAATTGGAATGGCACTTTGGTTATTTCGGAGTTTTAGGCCTCATGCTCGGCGTCGCGTTGTTAATGCTAAAATACTTTAGGAATAAGAAGTGGATCTAGTGGCAGTAAATGTGTTGCATTAGATAAAAAAATATGTTCAATTTATAAACATAATATTTAAATCAGGAGGCAGTAAGTATGCAGGTTTTTCAAGCAAGCGATATAGTAGAAATTGCGGTGAGAATTGAAGAAAATGGTGTTAACTTTTACAGGTTTGCAGAGCAATTGGCCAAACAGGAAGAGGCAAAAAAGCTATTTGCCAGTCTGGCGGAAGCTGAAGTAGCTCATAAACGAACATTTGAGTGCATTTTTGCCAAAATGGATAAATTAACACAACCGGAAAGTTACCAGGGCGAATACGCGGCTTATCTGCGGGCCTATGTGGACAATAATATAATTTTTACCAAAGAGATAATGGATAAGGAACTGGCAAAAGTAAAGGATACTCTGGCCGCCATTGACTTTGCTATTAAAAGGGAACTGGATTCAATTCTTTATTATCATGAGATTAAGAGATTGGTGCCGGAATCCCAACATGTCTCTATAGAGAAGATTATTGAAGAAGAAAGAAAACATTTTTCTACCCTTACGGACATGAAAAAACGTTTAACATCCTGCTGATGATCCAACGCAACTGACTATTAAAAAAGCCGCCCTGAAAGGCGGTTTTTTTATTTCAAATGCTGCGTCATATTTTGAGGCTGTTCAAACACGTTTAGATGCAAGGCGCGCAAAAAGCGGGACGCGAGGCTTATATGGATATATGTTGAGCGTAGAGATTTGCAGCGCAACAAAGCAGACCATGGTGCCCTTCAGGGTATGGACGTGTTTCACCAGCCTTTTTAATTTTTCCCATCGTATTTCTTCAGCTTATAACGCAACATACGCTCGGACATGCCCAAAATTTCGGCGGCTTTGGATTGATTATTAGTGGTTTTTTCCATGGCTTCAGCAATTAAAACTTTTTCCAATTCTTCCATGGATTCCCGCAAAGACCCTGGTATTTTTTTCCGTGAGTGTTCATTCAAGTGGTCAATTTTAAACGGCAGATCGTTAATTGAAATGTATTCATCACGCGCTATTACTACAGCCCGCTCCAGAATATTTTCCAGTTCACGAACGTTTCCCGGATAATCGTATTTCAAAAGCAAATCGCGTGCTTCCGCTGTCAAACCGCTAATGTGTTTGTTATTTTCTTTGGAGAAATTATCAATAAAATGATTGATTAATATCGGCACGTCCTCTTTTCTTTCCTTCAGTGGAGGAAGAGCCATCGTGACTACATTTAACCTGTATAAAAGATCACCGCGAAAAGAGCCCTCTTGGACCTGGTCTTCGAGATTCCGGTTTGTAGCGCTGATCACCCGCACATCAACACGGATATTCGTGTTACTGCCCAGACGCTGAAATTCACGTTCCTGTAAAAACCTCAGCAATTTAACCTGTATTGAAGGACTTAATTCCCCGATTTCATCGAGAAAGAGTGTGCCGCCATCAGCTTCTTCAAAACGGCCTATCCGGCGAGAGGCCGCACCAGTGTATGCTCCCTTCTCATGGCCGAACAATTCGCTTTCCAATAAATTTTCCTGAAGCGCGCCGCAATTAACTACAATGATCGGTTTTTGCGCTCTCGGACTCAAATTGTGGATCAGACGGGCCAGAAGCTCTTTGCCTGTCCCGCTTTCTCCCTGAATCAACACAGATGCCCGGCTTATAGCCACACGACCGGCCATGTTTATTAATTCCGCCATTAAAGGACTTTTATAAATAATTTTATCAGAGCTAACTCCCGTTTTCCCCAGTTCCTGCTTTAAGAGTTCATTTTCTCGAATGAGCGATCTGCGCTCAGCAACGCGATCAACAAGTATTAATAATTCCTCCAACTCAATCGGCTTTGTTATATAATCGATGGCCCCGACTTTTATTGCTTCCACAGCAGTTTCAACGGTGCCGTAGGCGGTAATGATGACCACATCTATTTCCGGATTGATCCGTTTTATTTCTTTGAGCACCTCCATGCCATCCATACCGGGCATTTTATAATCCAAGAGGATTAAATCAAAATGATTGTTTAAAACTTTTTTTATCGCGGTCTCGCCATTTTCCGCTTCTGTTACAGTATGTCCCTCGGAACGTAAAAAATCACGCATCATTTCCCGCTGGGACTTACCATCGTCAACAACCAGTAAATTTAATTTCTTCATAAATAATTATCCTGCTTCATTGCCATTCATTGACTTTTTCGCGGGGCAAAACAACTTCAAATGTAGTGCCTTCGCCTTTCCGGCTGATTACACGAATATCTCCGCCATGACCACGGATAATTTCACTGGCCAATGGTACTCCCAAGCCTAATCCTTTTTCTTTGGTTGTATATTCCGGGCTGAAAATTCTTTCGATTTCTTCAGCATTCATACCACATCCAGTATCCGAGATACTTACAACAATATAGTTTTTAGCCTCTTTATCGACAGTAATTACAATATTGCCATCTGCCAAAATAGATTCCATAGCGTTTTTAATTAAGTTGAGAAATGCTTGCTGGAGCTTATTTATATCCATCGGAATTATGGCCGGACTAAAGCGCCATTTTGTTTCAATGGTAACCCCGCGGGCTGAGGCCTCCTCGCGAATCAAATTGACAATTTTTTGTAATACCTCAGTTAGAGAAAAATCACTTAATGCGAGCCTGCGACTTTTTGAAAACGAGAGAAACTCCTCAATGATTCCGTCGAGGCGTTTAATTTCATCCTTGATAACGCCGGAAAGATTTTGAAAATCCTCGGCTTTGCCGTTATCCAGCGGAGTAAAATCACGTTTTAATCTTTGGGCTGCCATGCTGATAGCATTTAAAGGATTGCGAATTTCATGAGCAACGCCTGCCGCCAGCTGACCGAGAGCGGAAAGCCGTTCGGCCTTTTCCAGGCGACGTTCCATATCAACAACACCGGCCAAATGGCGATTTTGATCGTGATACAAAAGCCACATGGACAGAAGGGCGATAATAACCACGAAGGTCATAAAGAGAAAAATATTCTGGCGATTTTCAGCAATGATTTTATCCATGGATCCACGGTCGAGACCGATTCTAACAATGCCGACCACTTTTTCATCCAACTTTAAAGGAGCAGCTATATCCAGGATTTTGCTTTCGCCGGAATCGACTTTTCTGCTGGCAATTTTCACATTACCCGCTAAAATATCTTTGAAATTGAAATAATCATTGTTGAAATTTCCGTTTACTTCGCCGATATTGCCGAGAAGTTTTTTCTTGTCATTGATAATTTGCATATAAATGATGCCATGGCCTTCTCCGATCTTATTTACTCCCCTTTCGACAGCGACTTTTAAACTCCAATAAATTAATCCTTCTTTATCCAGCATTATGACAACCGTACCGCTATTATCTTTACGCCGCAAGGCGATAAAGCCAATGCCCTGTTTAGCGCGAATCTTTTCCATTATTTCAAGAGTGGTTAATTTCTGCCCATTATTTTTCAGTTCACTGGCACTGAGCATGCCTGTTTGCAGAGGATTGCTCTGATATACCACATCCCCGGATGTATCTAAAACAGCGAGATACCAAAAGCTATTATCCGTTGCGAATTGGTTCAGATAATTATTATTTATTTTACCTTTTTTCCATTGCTCATCTAATTTACGGCCCAATTCCGTAATTGATTCAATTACCCACCTTTTGGAATAAGTAGATTCTGCTTGACTGGCAGTTTTTAAATTAGAACCGGCAGTTTCGGGCGCGGCAGTTATGCTTTTTAAATTTTCTTCTGTTAATCTTTGCAGCAGACTGATTGTGCTCATTGCCTGGTCTTCTAAAAATCCCACCAGGTTGGTTTCATTCCTGCGAATATCGAGAAATCCCATTATAAGAATTAAAGCAACCAAAACTGCACTGACAATAGCCACAGCAAGGGGTTGAAGAAAATTACCATTATAATTCGCTGCTCTACGCCTAATAATTGAATCTTTTTTTTTGAAAAGTATCATTTTTTATCCTCAAAATAGTGATTATTTCTCTCTCCAAATACTAATTTCTGGAGCAAAGAAGAAATATGCTGATTATGTGGGTCATCTTAAGCTATTCAGAAGAAATGTCAACGGCTAATACTAAAAAATCGACATTTTTGTCGAATTAGATATAAAAAATGCCTTCGTTGCTATATAATTGTATTTATTGTTATATTTATGGAGACATAATCATTGCCCGACATTTATTGCCGCAAATTGATATCGTTAGATTATTGGAACCAACAGCAGCTAACAAACCAGATATCAATGTAATCAACGACTTAACTGATATTTGTTGATTGTGGCATGCTCTATGCTATAGACAGTATCAAAGAAACAAAGGTGTCGACTAAAAATAACGGGCATTATAATTAGACGACAGCAACAATAACCATGAAGGTATTCAATCCTTCTCTCTTCTCTCCTTAGGAGGCTTCCTAACCAAAGCCTCCTTTTTTTATGGCATGAACAGCACATCCTAAATCACTTATCGCCTGCCGAATCATCATTTTTCTTTTGCCATATCGCAATCTGCTCTTTAATTATTTTTTCATAACCTGATCCTGATGGCTGATAAAATATCTGCCCCTTGAGTTTTTCCGGTAAATATTCTTGAGGAGCATAAGCATCGGCATAGTTGTGAGCATATTTGTAATCCTTGCCGTAATCCAATTCTTTCATTAATTTAGTCGGCGCATTGCGAATATGCAGCGGAACAGGCAAATATCCTGTTTTACTAATTATTTCTTTAACCTTGTCGTAGCCGGTATAAAGTGAATTGCTTTTGGTTGCAGTTGCTAAATAAACCGCAGCTTGAGCCAAAGCCAATTCACCTTCGGGCATGCCCATAAAATGGAAGGCATCCCTAGCGGCGATGGCAACACTCAGCGCTTGCGGGTCCGCATTGCCTACATCTTCCGAAGCAAAGCGTACCATGCGCCTCGCGATATACAGAGGATCTTCACCGGCAGTCAGCATCCTGCCCAGCCAATACAGTGTAGCGTCAGGATCGCTGCCTCGCATACTTTTATGAAATGCTGATATCAGGTTGTAATGTTCTTCTCCGTCTTTATCATACAAAAGTGCCTTTTTGAGCAATGCTTCCTGAACAAATTTAATGGTGATAACACGCTTATCCTGAGGCAGAACTTGCGCTAAAGACGCAATTGCCTCCAGACTATTTAAAGCGTTGCGGGCATCGCCATCGGCAATACCTGCAATATAGAGAATAGCTTCTGCATCAGCTGTCATGGAGGTTTTACCCAACCCTTTTTTTTCATCCTTTAACGCGCGCTCAATTATAGCGATCAAGTCGCCTTCGGAAAACGGTTTTAAAAGTAGAACCCGCGTCCGCGACAAAAGGGGAGCGATAATCTCAAAAGAAGGATTTTCAGTAGTAGCGCCAATTAATGTGATTAGCCCATTTTCAACGTGAGGCAGAAAAGCATCCTGCTGGGCTTTATTAAAACGATGAATTTCGTCAACAAAAAGAATGGTTTTTTTCTTTTTATTTGCCCAAATCTCTCTTGCCTCATCAAGGACTGCACGAATTTCTTTTACTCCGGAAAGAACTGCGGAAAAGCTGACAAAGTTTGATTTTGTATCATTGGCTAGAATGCGGGCAAGAGTCGTTTTCCCTGAGCCGGGCGGGCCCCATAATATCATGGAAAAAAGCCTATCTTCGACGATAGCACTCCTTAGCAAACAACCATGTCCTAAAAGATGAGGCTGACCGATATATTCAGAGATTGTCTGCGGCCGCATTCTTTCGGCAAGCGGCGCGGACTCTTTGGCGTCGCTTTCATTTCCCCCGCTAAATAAATCTGCTGTCTTCATTTTTTTTCTTTGCGGCCTCAATTATTTCGATAAGCGAAGTAACTTTATCTTTTGGCTGTGCATTGTTGAATTTCTGCCAGTCCTGATCCGTCATGTTTTTATGCAAAAAACTCTCCACATCAAACACAACAGACCAACAACTGATAATTCGGGAACAGGGAAGCGCGCCAGATTCCTGCAAACAATAGGAAAAAGCCATCTCATCACCCAGGCGCGGACAGCGCACTAATTTATTGCCAATTTCTCTGATCATCGAAAAGTACCTTGGCTAAAAAAAGAATAGCCGTCAAGGGCTAAATTACCTTGACGGCTATTATTACAGATTTAAAATATTAGATTTTGGGAAAATCTTTGATTGCCTTAAGAGCTCTGGCAATCTCTTCATCGGGCAATTCATAAGCCTCTAATTTACCCGACAAATAGGCATCATACGAGGCCATATCCACCAGGCCGTGGCCGCTCCAGTTAAAGAGGATCACTTTCTCCTTGCCTTCTTCTTTGGCGCGCATTGCTTCATCGACGACAGCCGCCAGGACGTGGTTGGTCTCCGGCGCGGGGATAAAGCCTTCCGAACGAGCCCATTTGACACCGGCATCAAATGTTTTTAATTGGTCATAGGCCCTCGGTTCAATTAATTTTTCCCGAACCAGGTGGCTGACGATTGGCGCCATGCCGTGGTAGCGCAAACCGCCCGCGTGAATTGGCGCGGGGACATAATCGTGACCCAGTGTGTACATGGGCAAAAGCGGCGTTTTTTGAGCCAGATCGCCGAAATCATACGCGAACGGACCTTTGGTCATACTCGGACATGATGACGGCTCCGCGCCCACAATCTTCACCTGTTTACCGTGGATTTTATCGCAGACAAACGGCGCGGCGATACCCGCAAAATTACTGCCACCGCCGCAACAACCCATTACAACATCAGGATAAATTCCTAGCTTCTGCATTTGTTTTTGCGCTTCCAGACCTATAATAGACTGGTAAATCAGCACATGATTGAGTACACTACCCAGAGCGTAATGCGACTTTATTTTGCTGGTGACCGCGTCTTCGATAGCTTCGCTGATTGCAATGCCCAGGGAGCCTGGTGAATCAGGGTACTTGGCCAGAAAATCTCTGCCGGATTGCGTCATATTGCTGGGGCTGGCGATGCATTCAGCGCCCCAGGTATTCATCATCAAGCGCCTGTATGGTTTTTGCTCGTAGCTAACCCTGACCATATAAACGCGACACTCCAGACCGAACATCTGGCAGGACATGGCCAGAGCGCTGCCCCACTGACCGGCACCGGTTTCAGTGGTGATCCGCTTGGTTCCCGCCACTTTATTATAATAGGCCATCGGTATTGCGGCATTAGGTTTATGGGAACCTGCCGGACTGACGCCTTCATTTTTGTAATAAATCTTTACCGGACAATTAAGCAGTTTTTCAAAATTGTAAGCGCGATAAAGAGGAGACGGACGCCACAGTAAATACTTTTGCAGGACTTCATCCGGGATGTCAATCCAACGCTGAGTCGATCCTTCATGCTCAATGATGTTCATGGGGAAAATTGCCGCAAGATCATCCGGCGTGACCGGCTGACCAGTGCCCGGGTGCAGGGGTGGTTTCATCGGCGTGGGTAAATCCGCCACGATATTGTACCACTGTCTCGGTATCTCATGATCTTCCAAAAGTATTTTAACCTGTTCCATTTTTACTCTCCTTTTTAAAAAGTATTTTACAACAAAAAAATGCCATGGGATTTATATTCCCATGGCATTTGAATTCTATTGCTTAAGTCACGGGAAGAAACTTCCCTGCCCAAGCCTATTATTTTAAAGAGACTAAGGGCAGATATCTAAAATCTGCCACCACCAATTATTACCAATAAAAATTCTAACCATCTGATCAACCCGCCTGTTTCTATTCTGTTGGCAAGCAAGATAGCACAGCAAATAAATGATTGTCAAGAAATTATTTAAAAAATTATTTTAAAATAATATAAATAACATTTATTCACCTTTTCTGCGCAAGTATTCTCTCAATAAACTTTTCGCGCATCATGGGGCCTTGGAGGCTTTCTTCATCGGCAACCGGCAGCCGGGGAAAGTTCTCCATGAAGATTCGGGCAAATATTCCTGTACCTGTTTCAACGGCCATACCTTTTTCATTATAGACTTTGACCCGCTCCATTCCGCAACTGGGTGATCGGCTCTTAAAAATAAAACCGCAAAATATTTATCCGCTAACCCATCAATATTATTTACCAACTGGCGATAACAGAATTCAACATTCCCTGCTCAATATTACATTGACAAACAGGATCATTCTTCATATAGTCCGCCTGTAAAAAATTATGAATTTATCAGTCCCGCAACTTGGAATACATGGCTCCGGTCGGTTGAGGAAAGTGCCGTGAATCTCGAGAGGTCGTTCCACCGCAATAATAATAAATAATTTTAAGGAGGAATATGATGTATCAATTAACGAAGCCGGACAATGTAGTAGAAGTACTGGAAAAAGCAATTTCAAAATATCCACAGAGGCCTTACCTTGGGACAAAGAACAAGCAATTAAAGCAATATGACTGGATCACTTATTCTGATTTAGGGAAGCGCGTGGATAATGTCAGAAGCGGGTTGAGTCAGTTGGGTATTGTCAAAGACGATGCCGTAGGTGTTATCTGTAATAACAGCACAGACTGGGCCGTATGTTTCTACGCCACTAACGGTTTGGGTGCTAGGTTTGTTCCCATGTATGAGGCGGAGCTTGTACAAGTTTGGAAATACATTATCAATGACGCTAAAGTAAAAGTGCTTTTCATCACCAAAAAAGAAATATATGAAAAATTAAAAGATGCAATTTC
This sequence comes from Deltaproteobacteria bacterium, assembly GCA_037133255.1. Classification (GTDB taxonomy): domain Bacteria; phylum Desulfobacterota; class Syntrophia; order Syntrophales; family Smithellaceae; genus FEN-1160. Next base: position 168 of record JBAXON010000071.1, on the reverse strand, counting down.
TTCATCAGCAACGTTAAAAAAAGTTATACTAATGGAAGGCGACGGACCGGATACGCTGGCAGATCTGGAAAAAAAGGGCGCATCCAAGAAAGTACCCAGCACATATCCTGAACATTCGGCAATATCTATTCTGATCTATACATCAGGAACTACCGGCGATCCGAAAGG
>JBAXON010000070.1:0-12606 GCA_037133255.1 Deltaproteobacteria bacterium | reverse complement strand
TCACCAATAACCTCTCCTATATGATGGGCGTCGGTTACTGGTTCGTCGGTGACTATTACAAAGGCAGCAGCAATGCTAACACACTTAGAGATAACTACATGCTGATCAACAAGCTGACGTTGACATTCTAAAAGTAGACTGAAGGATATTAGGCTGATAACCTAACCACCTGAAGGTGACGCGAGGTCACACGAGACTGAAGTGAAGCAGTTAGCATTGTAGGAACTATAGTCCGATGAAAATTAAATCCCCGGGAGGGCAGGCAACTTCCGGGGATTTTTTATTTAAACTTCCTTAATACCGGAAGGTCTGGTTTCCCGAAATTTCCCAAGTTGTAATTTCAGGCTTAATGCCTAATTTCAAGCAAGGATTCAATCATGATTTTGATGGACAATTTCGGTACTTTGCTGTTAGAATGTAACAGCAAAAATGAGGAGGACTTAATACTGGGATGGAAAGTATAATCGCTAAAGCTATTGGACTTCAATACCAGCCGGTGGCGCTGTTCTGGGCAAACGAAAAGCCGCAGGGCGCCATGCAGTTTTCCGAAAACAAATGGGGCTGTGTGATGTGGCTTGTCGCAGCCGCAGCCAAAGGGAAGAGCGCCGTTGCGGATATAAAAACATTTGGCTGCTTCGGTGGAGGGGTTGGCCTGGGTTTCGGCAATCAGTATAAAAATTTCCCCGGCGGCGAAGAAGGCTTCTGTCATTTTCTTTCCACCGGCAATGCTGCAAGGGAAGGCGGACAGGAACTGGCTGAGAAGATTAAACCTTACATGACAGCTGAAAGCCATGACCATTTTCTGCATGGCGAGCGCTATATTAAGTCGCCCGCTCTTGTTGAAAAATTTGTAAGGAATTTGCCCGTGACGGATATTCCTGAAAAATATGTTGTTTTTCAACCGCTGGATAAAATTGATTCCGCCGCCGAAAAACCGCAGGTAGTCATTTTCTTTGTCAATCCCGATCAGCTCTCTGCTCTGACGGTGCTTGCCAATTACGGACGCGGCGATAATGAAAATGTCATTATTCCTTATGCCGCAGGTTGTCATACTATCGGTATCTATCCATACCGCGAGGCAAAATCAGCAAAGCCCCGTGCTGTTGTGGGGCTTACAGATATTTCCGCGCGTGTCTATATCAGCAAGCAGCTCAATAATCCAAATCTGATGACCTTTGCCGTACCCTTTGCTCTTTTTGAAGAAATGGAGCAAAATATTCCCGGTTCATTTTTAGAGCGGCACAACTGGCAGAGTTTGTTGTCTGCAAAAGATTAATACCTGCGGGAAGTAAAGACGCAGATTCGCAAGGCCGGTGTTACTGCCGGAGAAAGGAGCATTCATGGGAACGATACATAAAACAGGTTGTGTTCTGTGCGCACAAAATTGCGGGCTGACAGTCGAGGTGGAAAATAACCGCATTGTGAAAGTGACGCCGGATAAATCCAATGTTAGAAGTGAAGGATACTTCTGCCGCAAAGGGATGAACATTGCCTATCACCAGCACAATGCCGATCGTCTTAAATATCCTTTAAAGAAGGTAGGCGACAAATTTGAACGTATCTCCTGGGATCAGGCAATAGATGAAATTGCCGAGAAGCTCAAAAGTATTGTCGGCCAGTACGGACCGCGATCGTTTGCCTATATGGGTGGTGGCGGGCAGGGCTGCCATTTCGAAGCAGCCTTCGGTGTGCGCCTGCTGAGGGGGATTGGCTCTCAGTATCACTACAGCGCCCTGGCGCAGGAATTTGCCGGTGCCTTCTGGGTCTGTGGAAGAACTCACGGGCGTCAATATCTGCACGATCAACCGAATGTGGACAAGACAGACCTACTTCTGGTGTTTGGCTGGAATGGCATGCAGAGCCACCAGATTCCACAAGCACCGCGTCAACTTAATCGGCTCTCCAAAGATCCCGACAAACTTCTTATTGTCGTTGATCCGAGGCTCTCAGAGACTGCCAAAATTGCCGATATGCATCTGCCCATCCGCCCAGGCACTGATGCCCTGCTTCTCAAAGCGATGATTGCCATTATCCTGAAAGAGGGTTGGGAGAACAAAGCCTACATGGATAAGCATACGTCAGGATTTGAACAGGTTAAGTCTTTGTTCCAAAATTTTGATACCCGTGCTGCTGTACAAACTTGTCAGCTTGATTTTGATCAGGTTCGGGAGGTTGCAATGCTTTACGCCACCCGCAAATCCTCCCTGCGCTATGATCTGGGAATCTTTATGGGACGACACAGCGGCTTGTCGTCTTATCTTATTGTCATTCTCCAGGCCATTTGTGGCCGCTTAGGAGTAGAGGGCGGTAATGTGATGAACGGTCACATGATGCCCATTGGGTCTCACACGGACGAAAGAAATCCCAAAAACTGGCGCACTATGGCCACAAACTCGTTTCCCGTCTGCGGCACATTTCCGCCAAATGTCATGCCGGAAGAAATTATGTCGAATCACCCGGAGCGGCTTCGAGCGGTGCTGGTTGCCGGTTCTAACCCGCTTCGATCTTATGCCGACACAACTGCCTATGAAAAGGCCTTTCAAAACCTTGACCTTCTGGTGACAGCGGAGATAGCGATGACGGAAACTGCGGCACTTTCCCATTACGTATTGCCTTCCCGTTCAGGTTATGAATCGTGGGACGGAACATTTTTCCCCATAACCTATCCGGGTATTTTCTTCCAGATGCGCAGGCCGATTATTGAACCGGAAGGCGAGCCTCTGGAACTGGGCGAAATCCATCTGCGGATAGCCGACAAGATGGGCTTGATTCCACCGATTCCGGATAGCCTTTATCAGGCGGCAGAACAAAGCCATGCCGCCTTTGCCAATGCCCTGATGGAATATGCCATGACAGAACCAAAAGCCTTAAAGAGCATGCCTTTTGTTTTAGGAAAGACTCTGGGCAAGGCGATGGGCTCTGTCCATCTGGCAGCTTTGTGGGGAATGCTGCAGGTCGCGCCTAAATCCTTCCATGAAGATGCCGCCAGAGCAGGTTTCAAGCCGGGAGCAACACTGGGCGAGGAAATGTTTCAGCAGATCATGGATCGTCCTGAAGGCATCTGGGTGGGTAAAGTTGATGCGGAAAATAATCTGGCCAGCATCAAGACAGACGACGGGAAAATCTGCCTGCACATTCCGGAGCTTCTTGATGAACTAAAAAGCGTTGACGCGGTACGCGAAGAAGCAGCGCTGGTAATGCCTTGGCAATATCCTTTAATTCTGATGGCGGGAAGGCATATTTCCACAAACGCCAATACGCTGATGCGTGATCCTGCCTGGAACGAAGGCAAAAGAGTCTGTACGGTAGCCATGCATCCTGCTGATGCGGAAGCCTTGAAATTGAAAGATGGCCAGCAGGTTCGGGTAACAACAGAAGCAGGTTTTGAGGAGATCGAGCTGGAGGTGACAGATACTGCAAAGCAAGGCCATGTGGTTATCCCTCATGGATTTGGTATGGTTTACAACGGCAAGAAATACGGGGCGAATGTGAATCGCTTGACGAAGAACACCCATCGCGACCAGTTCGGCACACCGATTCACCGCTTTGTGCCCTGCCGGGTAGAGGCGATCTGATTAATAATGGGCGTAAGATATGTAAATTGCCGACACTAGATGAATAAAACAGATCCCTATACTTATCTGGCCAGTTTAAATATTGATTCCATGCATTTTGGCCTGGAGGCCATCACTGCGCTTTTGTTGCGCTTGGAAAATCCACAAAATTCATATAAGACAATATTGATTGCGGGTACCAATGGCAAAGGGTCAACAGCAGCAATGGCAGCTTCGATTCTGCATGTTGCCGGTTATAAAGTCGGGCTCTATACATCACCGCATTTAATAGACGTTAGGGAAAGAATTGCCGTAAGCGGAAGGAAAATTAGCAAGAGTGAATTTAGCAAGGTAATAGAGGACGTAAAGAGCAAACTTAAACAACCGGTAACATATTTTGAATTTTTAACGGCTGTGGCATTTCATTATTTTCAACGTCAGCAGGTTGATATCGCTGTGCTGGAAGTGGGTTTGGGTGGCAGGCTTGATGCTACCAATGTTTGCATGCCAATTGTTTCAGTCATCACCAATATTGGTTTAGATCATACGGCTTATTTAGGCAGTTCCCTTAAAACTATTGCCGGTGAGAAAGCAGGTATCATCAAACAGGGTGGAATCTGTATTACGGCCGTAAAGCAAAAACAAGTTTTGGAAGTACTGAATAGCTTTTGCCATAAGCATCGCGCTAAGCTCTACTGTCTGGGCAGAGACATAAAGATCAAAAAACAAAAAGATGGTCTTTTGAGTTATCAAGGTCTAAAGCGTAATTTAAAAAATTTACCGCTCCCTCTGCAGGGAAGGTATCAGTACTATAATGCCGCTCTGGCACTGGCCACAGTAGAGCTTTGCTGCAAAAATGGCTTCCAAATTGCCGATGATGCAATAAGCCGAGGTCTTGCAAGTACTCATTGGGATGCCCGGCTGGAAACTTTGCAAAATAATCCTCTATTTCTTCTTGATGGTGCGCATAACCCGGCAGGTATGAGGGTCTTATGTCAGGCGTTAAAAAAGGATTATTCTTACCGGCGGTTAATTTTTATCTTTGGGGCACTTGCCGATAAAGATTACCGGAAAATGTTGCGAATAATCGAGCTTTTATCCCCCAAAATAATTTTAACGCAGTTAAAAGCAGGGCGTGCTGTGCCGGTAAAAGAGATGGAAATAGTTTTGAAAAAAAGGTGCTATCCGGCAATTGTCACCGAAAATGTGGCCAAAGCAATTGAACAGGCACTGGCAATAGCAGAAAGGCAGGATTTGATTTGCGCGGCCGGTTCATTATATCTTGCAGGCGAAGTAAAACAAATATTTGCTCAAAACGTTTCTTGTGATATGAGACTTCAAACTGAATAAAAAAGGACTTATTTATCGTGATTAGAAATATAAAATTCAATTTAACAAAAGCCTTTGTTGCCGGAACTATATTCTTATTTTCGTGTCCCGGTCTTTTTGCCGCTGAAAATAAAAAAAATGAAAATCCCGTGGTTATTGAATCAGAAACGATGGGATATAATAATGTTAGCGATGTGTACGATTTTCAGGGGAAAGTTGTTATTACCCACGGAGACGGCACGTTAAAGGCAGATGAAGTACAATTTGATAACAAGAACAGCATTGCTACAGCCCAGGGTAACGCTTTTTTAAGCATGGGCGCGGATAATCTGGCAGGCGAGAAAATCATCTATAATATTGAAAGCAAGACTGGGACTGCTTATAATAGTACGGCATTTTTAGCGAAAAATCATTTTTACATTAAGGGCACTAAGATTGAGAAAACAGGGGAAAACACGTATTATATAGAAAAACCGTCTGCAACATCTTGCGATGGCGATAATCCGGACTGGCAAGTAGCCGGTTCTGAGATGAATGTAACCGTTGAAGGTTATGGCTTGATGAAAAATGCCCGGTTTCTTACCAAGGGCCTGCCTGTTATTTATTCACCGTTTATTCCTTTTCCCGCAAAGACAAAACGTCAATCAGGATTCCTTTTACCTTATCTATCCTATTCTCAAGATAAAGATGGTGTTGATGTGGAACTTCCATTTTTCTGGGCGATTTCACCCGATATGGATGCGACTTTTTATCAACGCATGATGGAAAGAAGGGGATTTAAGGAAGGCGCTGAATTTAGATATTATCTGGGGGATAAGTCTTTCGGTACTTTGTACGGTGATTACATGGAAGATGTTAAGCAGATTAAAGAGACAACTGACCCTTTAACCAGTCGTGATTGGAATTCCATGCATAGGCGTTGGTCTTATTATTTGAATCACCAGACTAATTTTGATCCCCAATTTTATATAAGAACGGATTTACGGCAAGTTTCGGATAAATGGTATTTTAAAGATTTTTCCGCACATAATTATTATAGAGAGCATTTTTCCGCCAATGAACAAGATCCATTTAAAAAAGTCCCTTTTCAGGGTGATGATTCCCTGCGTTCTCTGGAATCTACTGTCCGCGCGGTTAAAAGTTGGTCAAATTACAGTATAACGGCGCTTATCAGTTCAACTGACGATTTTGCGGCACTCAATAATGACAGAACATTGCAGAAATATCCGGAGATTGTTTTTACCGGTATCAAGCAGCCGTTATTCAATTCACCCATATTTTTTGAATTTGCTGGAACTTATGATTATTTTTACCGGGGTGAAGGACAAAAAGGACACACTTTTAATGTCACACCAACTTTGTCTCTGCCATTCAACGTGTCGCGCTATGCTAAAGTTGTTCCCCAGATAACTTTTAAAGAAATATTTTGGATTCGTGATGATAACCAGACAGGTGTTGGTGATAAAAGTGGTGACAAAACCATTTATAACGCTTCTGTGACTGCAAGCAGCCAGGTTTCACGAGTATTTGACATTGGCGTGTTCAATCTGGAAAAAATCAGGCACGAAATTAAGCCGGAAATAAAATATTCTTATATTCCTAATGTTAAACAGGACAATCTCCCCGATTACGTAACCGCGTTAACGCCGGCTATAGACCAATCTTTATACCCAAATATGACGTTGGGCACGAATGCCACAATTGAGCAAAATGCTGTGGCCTGGTCCCTTTCCAATACCTTTACAGCGAAGCTGAAGGATGAAAAAGGCGCGTACAGCTACCTGGAATTTTTGAGGCTTAAACTCTTCCAGACTTATGACATAAACGAAGCCAATAAGGGGATGGATGGGATTACTGTCGAAAGAAGGGCTCTATCTGACATTGGCATTGAAGTCGATCTCACCCCGCATAAGTATTTGTCATTTGCCGCGCGCAATAAATACAGTATTTATACCGGATGGAAAGAGACGAACTATGATCTGAGTGTAAGCGATTGGCGGGGCGACAGAGTGACTGTTGGCTATCGTTATACCCTGGACTCTATTGAACAAATTAATGTTAGTGTGAAAGCAATAATCGCTAAAAATATTGAAGGAATATTTATTTCAAGTCGTGACGTATTCAATTCCAGAACTGTAGAAAACACAGTGGGCGTGATTTACCGCTCGCAGTGCTGGGCTGTAGGAGTTGATCTTACAAAAACAGATACCGACACTAGATTTATGTTGAAACTATCCCTAGCCGGACTTATCGGGGCGAATTTTTAGCTGTATTTGCAGAGTTGCGCTTTACCCCATTCCAAGAGCAAAGTTCGGGGAAATCAGATAACTCTTCTGAAGAATATCGGGATTAAAAATATTTTGAACATTTTTCTTGACAAATGGAAGGTAATTGCGTAGCTTACGCCTTTAAATTTTTTAACAAGTGGTGATGTGATATGAAGACATATTCGGCGAAGGCGGGAGCAACAAATCAAGAGTGGTACATTGTTGATGCTTCCGAAAAAATATTAGGAAGATTGGCAAGCCAAATAGCGCTGCGCCTGCGGGGGAAACATAAGGCTATTTATACTCCGCATGTTGATACTGGTGATTTTATCATTGTGGTTAATGCTGAAAAGATTTTACTCACAGGTAAAAAATTAACCGATAAGATATATTATTCTTATTCCGGTTATCCCGGGGGCTTAAGAGAGACCGCGGCCGGTAAAATGCTTGCTGAAAAACCGGAGAACTTAATCCGCATAGCTGTTGCCGGTATGATGCCTAAAAATAATCTAGGTCGCAGGATGCTGAAAAAATTAAAAGTTTACGCGGGTAATGCTCATCCTCATGAAGCCCAATGCCCACACGCTTTGTCGGTTTAATTACCTGAAAAAGGGAATTATCTGATCATTTTTTGATATTTGGAGAATACATGACACAACAACGTTTTTATGCAACAGGTAAAAGAAAAAGCGCCATCGCTCGAGTTTATATGAAAGCGGGTAGCGGCAATATCGTAGTCAATAAGAGAAACTATGACGAATATTTTGACCGTCCCAGCTTAAAAATGATTATTAAGCAACCTTTTGAAATAACCGGTAAAACTGACCAGTTTGATTTGTATATTAATGTCAACGGTGGTGGAGTTGCCGGTCAGGCAGGGGCTGTTAAGCATGGTATTTCGAAAGCTCTTCTGGAGTATGATGCCGAATTACGAAGCATTCTTAAGAAAGCGGGATTTCTAACCAGAGATGCCCGTATAAAAGAAAGAAAGAAATACGGACAGCCAGGAGCAAGGAAAAGATTCCAATTCTCCAAGCGTTAAATTCATCAACAAGGGAGGCTTCAGGCCTCCCTTTTTTTGTGAAACTCCAATTCCGAAAGCGCAGCAATCTGATAACCTAAAGGTTGCAAGAGGGCATCTGCGGCTTAGCGGAATTGGTAAGCTGAACAATCCCGCGCAGCGGAGGGTAATGAGACCCAAGTTTCAGAAACGAAGTGTACCCTAATAACCTAAAGGTCACGCGAGGGCATCTGTGACACTGAAACTTGCAGGTCGAATTATCCGTGATTGGAGGATTTTTTATGGTAAAAGTAGCAATATTTGGGGCCAGCGGTTATACAGGGCAGGAGTTGACCAGAATTTTGCTGGGGCATCCGGCGGTGCAATTAATCGCGGTAACGTCCCGGCGGTTTGCAGGTTTTCCTGTGGCAGAGGTATTCCCGTCTCTTTACGGTCTTACTAAATTAAAATATCAAAATTCGCCACCGGAAGAAATTGCCAATCTTTGCGATGTGGTTTTTCTGGCGCTGCCGCATGGTGTTTCCATGACCATAGCCCCCGTTTTTATTGCCGCGGGGAAAAAAGTTATTGATTTAAGTGCGGATTACCGGCTACGGGATCTGGCAACTTATGAGGCCTGGTATGCCAAACACAGCAGTGCTCAGATATTAAAAGATGCTGTCTATGGAATTCCTGAACTTTACCGGCTCAAAATTAAAAATGCTAAACTTGTTGCCAATCCCGGTTGTTATCCTACCAGTATTATCTTAGGTCTTGCGCCGGCTTTGAAAAACGAGCTTCTGGATGTATCTACAATTATTGCCGATTCAGCATCCGGGGTGAGCGGCGCGGGGCGTGATCCTCAGACCGGATCGCTTTTTTGCGAAGTTGACGGCGGTTTCAAAGCCTACAAAGTAGGAAAGCATCGGCATACGCCGGAAATAGAGCAGGAACTTAGCGCAATAGCCGGTAATAATTTTGCGATTACTTTTACGCCGCATCTGCTTCCTGTAAAAAGAGGAATTTTGAGCACAATTTACGCGACCCTGAAACAAGATATCACATTGCCTCAGATACATGAAATTTATTCTTCTTTTTATGCCGACGAAAAATTTGTGCGGGTTTGTCCTGCCGGATCGTATCCCAATATTTCTTCCGTTGCCGGATCAAATTACTGCGATATCGGGATTGCTCATGATCCGCGTACTAAAAGGCTTATTATTCTCGCGGCTATTGATAATTTAATAAAAGGCGCGGCGGGTCAAGCTGTGCAAAATATGAATATTGTATGGTCTTTGGAAGAAGATGCCGGTTTGAAAACTGCGCCACTTTATCCCAGATGAAAGTTGGGTACCATGCCACAAAAAATATTTAATACAGCCACTCGAAAAAAAGAAGTTTTACAGACGATAAAGGAAAACACTGTAGGAATTTATGTCTGCGGCATTACCGCTTATGACGTCTGCCATGTAGGGCATGCCCGTGCGGCAATAGTTTTTGACGTTGCGGTAAGGCATCTGCGGGCAAGCGGCTACCGAGTCACGTATGTTAAGAATTTTACCGACATAGATGATAAAATTATCGATCGCGCAAATAAAGATGGTGTAAACATCAGGGAAATTGCGGAGAAATACATTAAATTGCACGATGAAGATATGGCTGCACTGGGAGTGATAACTCCTGATGTGACCCCGAAAGCAACTGAACACATGGGGGAGATGATCGCCCTGATTAGTGTTCTTGTGGAGAAGGGCAATGCATACCCAGTCGATGGTGATGTGTATTTTGCGGTAAATAGTTTTTCCCAGTATGGCTGCCTTTCCGGGCGTAATCTGGAAGAAATGATGGCCGGCGCGCGTGTGGAAATCAATGATAAAAAGAAAAACCCGCTGGATTTTGTTCTTTGGAAGAAGAGCAAGGAAGGAGAGCCTTTCTGGGAAAGCCCCTGGGGAAAGGGCAGGCCCGGCTGGCATATTGAATGTTCCGCGATGAGCAGAAAATATCTTGGCGAAACTTTTGATATTCACGGTGGTGGTGAAGATTTAGTCTTTCCACACCACGAAAATGAAATTGCGCAATCGCAGGCAGCCACGGGAAAGCCACTGGCCAATTACTGGATGCATAATGGCTTTGTTAAGATCAATGCGGAAAAGATGTCCAAGTCTTTAGGTAATATTTTTCCCGTTCGTGAAATTCTTAAAATTTATCATCCGGAGGTTTTACGTTTATTTATGCTCCAGAGTCATTACCGAAGCCCTGTTGATTATTCGGAAAGTTCTTTGGACGAAGCACGCTCGGGGCTTGTCCGTTGCTATACAACATTGCAGCTTTTAAAAGAGAATATGGGCAAACAGGCAAGCTCCACGGCTGTCGCAAATGAAAAAAATATAGCTAAGCAGCAAGAATACATCAGCAAATTGAAAGATCTGAAGGAAAAATTTAACAATTCACTCGATGATGATTTTAATACAGCTCAGGCGTTGGGCTATGTTTTTGAGGCAGTAAGACTCACCAATAACTTCATGGCTACAGAAAAAAACTTACCTGCGGAAATTAAAGCAAATATTCTTGATGAGGCAAAAAAAGAATTTGATCATTTCGGCGCAGTGCTGGGGGTGTGCCAGAACGATCCTGATCATTTCTTCAATCTAGACCGTGAAATAGAAGTGCAAAAGAGAAGGTTGAACGTCGGAGAAATTGAAAATTTGATTAGTGAAAGGCAGGCTGCTCGCACTGCTAAAGATTGGACTAAAGCCGATGCCATCAGAAAAGAATTGGCAGACCTTCACGTTGTTCTGAAAGACAGCGCACTTACTACCAGTTGGATCATCGAATAATTAATACCAAGTTGCTTTCAAAAAATATCAATTTTTGAAAGCAACTTGGTATTATGCCCAGTAAATCAACCTTTAATGTTTGATAGCAACTTGGTATGATTCATAATTTGAACTTATTTAAGCTTCTAATGTTTTTCTGTATATTTTCGAAATATATGGAAAATATTAGTAAAAATGATATAGTAATTTAATTATCTCCGAAATTGAGAGGAACTTTATGAAAAAAATAGTAGATAAGTGGCCGTTTTTGGTTATTATTCTCCTTGGGTTATTTGTCCTGGTGGGTCCTTACCACGATAGCAGGGTTTCCGCGCTGGATAAAGGAGTGTACAAAGATATTAAAACATTTAATGAAGTATTCGATATGGTTAAAAAAAACTATGTTGAAGAAGTTGATTCATCGGCGCTGATTCAGGGTGCAATAAATGGAATGATCAAATCACTGGATCCTCACAGCACATATATGACGCCGGAGCTATACAAAGAACTGGAAGTGGAGACGCAGGGGCGTTTTGGCGGTATTGGTATTGAAATCACTTTATTGAAAGACGTCTTGACGGTTGTTTCTCCCATCGAAGATACGCCGGCATTCATTGCTGGAATAAAATCAGGCGACCAGATTATAAAAATAGATGGCAAGTCCACAAAAGATATCACCATTATGGAAGCAGTAAAGAAATTGCGCGGGGCTAAGGATACAAAGGTCACAATAACAATTATACGGGAAAACATGCTAAAACCAAAGGACTTCGTCCTGACTCGTGACATAATTCAGGTCAAGAGTGTTAAAAATAAGACCTTTGACGACAACATTGGTTATATTAGAATAGCTTCCTTCCACGAGAGGACAGCCGATGATGTTCGTAAAGCACTTCGTGAAATTGATAAAAAGGTTAAGCCAATGAAAGGGTTGGTTTTGGATTTGAGAAATGATCCGGGCGGACTCCTCGTTCAAGCAATTGAAGTTTCTGATATGTTTCTTAAGTCGGGCGTTATTGTTTCGACTCGTGGCCGCACAAAAAACATGGAGACAAAAGCAATGGCCAAGAATGACGGCAATGAAATAACCTGCCCTATAGTTGTTGTGGTCAATGAAGGTACAGCCAGCGCCGCCGAAATTGTTGCCGGAGCACTGCAGGATAACGGTCGGGCGGTGATTATAGGCACGAGGACTTTTGGTAAAGCGTCAGTACAAACAGTTATTCCAATGGATGATGGTTCCGCTCTTAAACTGACCACAGCGCGCTATTACACACCCAAAGGACGCTCTATACAGGCAGAAGGCATTAAACCGGATATTTTGGTTAAATTTGTTCGACCTGCGGAAGATACGGAAAACAATTATTGGGAAGACCGTCTCAAAGAAAAAGATCTCAAAGGGCATATCAAACCGGCGAAAGAAGACGGGACAAAGCTTGATGAAGCAGTTGTTAAAGATATCAAGGATCCCTCTGATATAGCCAATGATAACCAACTCAAAACGGCAATTGATATCTTAAAAAGCTTGGATATAATGAAAAATAATTTAAATAGTTAATACCAAGTTGCTTTCAAATAAAAATGAATTTTTGAAAGCTTACTTGGTATTATGCCCGGTAAATCAGACTTTTAATGTTTGA
>JBAXON010000069.1:0-12639 GCA_037133255.1 Deltaproteobacteria bacterium | reverse complement strand
TTGCATATTTTCTGTCCATGAAGTTGAGTCCGCGCCGCCCTGTGGAGAGAGGACAATCAGCAATTGCAGTACCATTCGGCAATAGCACAAAGAAACCACCATTAAACATCATCGGCAAAACTGTCCGCCCTTCGATGAATTTCTGCATGGCCGGCGCATTTCCCAACATGGCCGGAGTAATTACTGCGGCTATATTTTCCAGTGCTTTTATCCTGACGTCTAACCCGGCATTGATCACTGCAGCTATAATAGAAACTGTGGAAAATTGTTGCTCACCTAAGGCGCGTTCCATATTATAATGCAGCGTGTAGCTCGAGTAGATGGCAAGCGACGAGATACTGATCAGGAAAATGCCTAGGGTGAAGGTTGTCACCTTTGTTTTGAGTGAGCGCAACTGAAATATCGCGCTGAATTTCGTTAGTAGTCTGCGTGTTGTGGTTATCATTTGCATCCCCTTAAGCTATCTCCAAAGCCCGACTAATCGCGGCGCGTAGTGCCTTGAGATTATATGGTTTTGCTAAAAATGCCTGGGGCAATTCGGGATGATCGCCTTCCATGACGTGGGCTTTGTCGTAGCCGCTGGCCAGGATTACCGGGATGTCCGGTTGAAGTTTGCGCAGCGCTGTCAATGTCTCCCAACCGTTCATGCGTGGCATAGTCAGATCGGAAATAACAAACTTGATTTCACTTTGATGCTTGCCGAAAACTTCCAATGCTTCAACGCCATCCTTTGCTTGCAGCACGGAAAAACCAAAACTCTCCAGCATGGTTCCGGTCATGGTGCGTAGTACCTCCTCATCTTCGATTACCAGTACCGTGCCTCCCTCTTCCATCTTTCCGGGGGAGGGAGAACTAATAGTGACGTTCCTATCATTCTCTGCCGTTTGAGGTTGTGGCAGAGCTTCTTCAGACAGCGGGAAAAAGATTCGGAATGTACTGCCCCTGCCTGGTTTGCTATCAATCGTTATGACACCCTTGTGGGAATTTACAATTCCAAAAACTACTGGCAGTCCCATACCAAGGCCGGTGAATTTATCTGTGAAAAACGGGTCAAAGAGCTTCTCAATATCCTTATCCTCAATGCCACTTCCTGTGTCAGTTACTTCCAAACAGGCATAGGTGCTATCCTGCGGTTGCCAGTCTATGGGGAAACGATGCGCTGTGGGGATTTCTGCGGGAGAAACTGTTTTAACGCTCAAGGAAATGGAGCCAGTCTTCTTACCGATAGCTTCCCAGGCATTGGTGTGCAGGTTGGTTAGTGTCTGCTGCATGTAATCGGGATTTGAGTTGATCACCGGACCGGGGGAGGAAAAATCTGTTTCCAGGATCACATTTTCCGGCATGGCTGCCTCTAGTATCGGCAGGATTTTACGGCAGGAATAGGAAAGATCCAGCGGTTCACGTTTGTCGTGTGTTTGACCAAGGTAAGTCAGCATCAAGTTGCTCATGTCTGCTGCTGTCCACGCCGATTGCATGGCTTTGGTCAGGGTTTGGTGCGTACTTGCGCCTTTGGGAAGTTCTTTCATGGCCATTTCCAGATTACCAATTACCACGCCAAGCCGATTATTGAAGTGATGGGCAATGGCTGCGGCCATGCGTCCAAGGCTTTCGGACTTCTGGAGTTGACGGTTTTGTTTCTCCATCATTTCTTTATACGCTTCTGCCTGCTTGCGGCCGGTGATGTCTCTTGCTATCCCCTGTATCGCATAAGGTATTCCCTCGTGCAAGATACTGGAGGCGATGGTCTCTACGTACACACTATCACCGTTCTTTCGTTTCATTCGATACCCGGTCATATTCTTTTGAAACCCGTTGTCTAGGATCTCCTGCAGCGCCTGAAGGGCGCGGGGCATCTGATCATCACTCAGTAATGCAGCGAAATTCAGGGAAGGAAGTTCTTCTCGCTTATAGCCGAGAAGATTCAAAGCCGCGTCGTTGGCATCAATGAAGTTTCCTGCAAAGTCATGAACATAAACGCAGTCGAGGGATCTGTCGAAAAGGGCCTTGTAGCGTTCCTCGCTTTCCCGCAGCGCCTCATCTATGCGCTTCCGCTCCTTCAGTTCCTGCCGTGATTGGTTTAGTGCTTCTCTGATCGTACGGCTGACAAGATACTGAAAGCTGATAATGATGAACATGTAAATAGTGCTGGCAATCCACTCTGTAAATGGGGTGTGGGAAACCTTATTTGTCGGCAGCGCGCCGCTATATTCAAGATAAAACAGAAACAACCCCGTGAGACTGCATAGAACCGCAGTGATAAATCCTGTTTTCCCCCTTTGTACCAACCCGGCGACAAGGACAGTAATGAGGTATAGCGACATGGCGTTGGAGTGTATCCCGCCACCGGTTAACGCCATGCCCGTGGCCGCCGCCCAGACAGTGAATATCAAGAAGTATTTTGCCGATCGGGTATGGCCGTATTTGTTTAAAACAAACAGGATCAAGGCTGCCGATTCTATATAGCCTGTGACCAGCAACCACCGATAAGCTGTTTCCGGAATAAAAACAGCCATAATCAAGGGCAGCCAACCGACCGCCATTAAAGTCCATGAAATTATGAAGAGGTGGCGCGCGACCATTGTTTTGTCTTCGTCGTCAAATATCGGGGCTGTCAGCAGATTAATCATAATTTTCTTTTATCCTTAACGATGCATACATTTCTTTCAGGATGTTGTAAATAATAAAGATACAAGTGCGGATAAAAGCGCAAAGCTGGAAATAAGGAAATATTTCCATAAATGTAGCGCTTGTCACAGATGTTTTTCGCTGAGCGTGAAGGGTGTTTATTACGATTTGAAGTGTGGATTACGCCTCGAACTATTCTTAAAGCTCTACCTACAAACAAACCCTGTCTTTTCCGTTCTTCTTCGCCTGGTACATAAGCTTATCAACCCGTTGAATAAAGGCCTTCATGTCTTCCTGCGGCTTGTACTGGGCAAGCCCGATGCTCACGGTCAAATGGACTTCCTGATCAGGTGCCGGATAGAAAATCTCGTTTTTAAATTCCGTCCGGATTCTTTCTGCTGTAACTGCGCCATCCGGGCTTATTGTCATGGGTAGGAGAATGGTGAATTCTTCGCCGCCATAACGATAAGCAAGATCCGTCTCACGCAGGCATCTTTTGACTACCTGGCCAAGTCGCCTTAATACACGGTCTCCCTCGATATGGCCGTAAGTGTCGTTCAATGCCTTGAAATTGTCGATATCAAACAGAAGGAGCGTTAAAGGTTGTTCATAGCGGTTTGATCGCTCTAATTCGATTTTAAGCTGAAAGTAAAAATGACGGGAATTATAGAGCTGCGTTAGATCATCGATGATACTTAGTTCACGGTATCTTTCTTCACTCTTCCTAAGCGCATCCTCGGCCCGCCTGCGGTCGGTGATGTCGATGGCAAAACCAATGATCCCGATAATACGCCCTTCTTTATCCAGGTATGGTATCTTATCGGTTTGAACCCACCTTGTGCCAGTTGCCGCATCCATTGGTTCGATGATACCGATCTTGGGCTTTCCCGATGCGATAACCTCTTTGTCGTCTTCCCAATAGATCTTCGTCTGGTTGGGGTAAATTTCAAAGACTGTTTTCCCTTCAATTGCTTCCTTCGGCAGACCTGTTGCTTTAGCAAGTGCCCTATTCACGCGAACGAATTTGTTTTCGCTGTCCTTGTAAAAGATCATAATGGGAGAAGAGTCCATAATGATCTGCAGTTCTTCTTGATTTTTATGTAAATCATAAAAAAGGAGGCTGTAAGGATTTTCCAAACCGGCAACAATAATCGCTCTATAAATGAGATAGTAAGATAATATTTTAAAGAGATGACCGATCAGGTTAGATAAGCCATAGACGCTGATATAAAAGGTGAAAGCAAGCTCCGAAACAATTGTGCAGAAAATTGACCAGACGATAAGTTGCAGGATTTTTGGATCAAGCTTTTCGCGGCGGCGATATAGCAAAACTAACGAACATATCAGGATGAAACAAATGACGTATTCACTGACAATCTTGAAAGCAGTCAGCCCTGTGCCTGCTATGAAGCAATCGGGAAACAGCACGTCGAAAAAAACATCTGCCAGTAGCAGCAGAGTTACGGAAAGATAAAACCAAAAAACAGCAACGGAGTTTAGCTTTCTGTCTATGAACCATGGCGCAACAAGAAAAGATATGCTTTGCAGGTAACGGGCGATGATCCATAATTGCGTCGGCAGATTGGCATCATACCCGATGAAAATGCCCATCCCCTTGTAGGCCAGAGTGTGAACAAAATCAATAAGACCGGCAAACAAAAAGGCGATACTGAGAAACAGCACGTAATTGTTTTTTGTTAAGTGACGTGTGTTCCAGGAAATCATGAAGAGGCAGATGGCAATGACGATGGAAAAACTTTCCGCGGCAATATGAAATAAAATGTAGCTGTACAAGCTTGTCAGATAAAGCGCGCCACACATCATAGACCCAAGAATCAAAGTCAGAAAATGTTTTGAAATGAACGATCGTAATGAAACAATCATATTACCTCGCGACAATTATCTATGCTTTTCTAATGTCTCTATCGAATTTACTAACATAGTGAAAATACAGGATGCCCACCTAGATGTCAAATGGAATATCGATCATGTTTGAATATTTTCTTGACAAACAAATCAGGTTCTGGTTATAGAGCCCGCGCGTTATAAAATACTTATGGAGGTAGTACACAATATGAAACGTTTTATGGTATTAGTAGTAGGTTTAGCTTTTATGCTCTCGACAGTGGCCTTCGCAGCAACAACTCAAAAGGCAGCATCGGCACCAGTAGCCTCAGCAGCAGCAGTGGCCTCGGCAAAGGCCTCAGGCGAAGCCTCAGCCAAACCAGCAAAAAAGCATAAAAAGGCGAAATCAGCAGCAAAGGCCTCAGCAATGGCCTCAGGTGAAGCCTCCGCGAAGTAGAGGCGAACAGAAAAAGAAAAGGAAGCAGATTAGTGACTTTAAACTCGGCTTCCATCTAACACATGAAAAGGGCACGGAGGCGACTCCGTGTCCTTTTCTTTGCCAATAATTCTTTAATCACGTCTTTCACCCGACTCTTAAATGCCTACGAAAGCCGGGGCGATTCATGAAGATAACTATGTTGCGGAGTGCGTGAGCCACATAGATTGGTCAAGAATCGAAGCAGAGTCGAGAATGATTTGCATTAATTTATTTTGCCGGGAAAAATGAGCGAATCATACAAAATTATTTCAGCCTGTTTTCTTCAATTGAGAATTTTATTTTTTTCACAGCGATCTGCCTATCTGTTCATAATATGCAGCTATTTTCTTCTATCTGCGGTGCCTTTTATCCCGTATTTTTCCGGGGAAACGGTGGAAAATTCCTTATGGGTTATGGGCATTGAATGCGCTGTGTGGTTCACCGTTTGGACTTTGTTCAAACGGCCTAAACTATTTCATTGGCTTTTGCTTCCAGTGTTTGTGTTATTACCAACCGATCTGTATCTTTATCTATTCTATGGGCGGGGCATATCAGCGCACCACTTAGGGATCATCTTCGAGTCCAGTTCAAGAGAAATGGCTGAATTCTTAGGGGGGAAATTATGGTTAGTATTGGCTGCCACACTGTTTTTTATTACGTGGTGGTGGGTGATCCGGCGCGCCACTCTTCGAACGGACTATCTGGATTGGACCAGCGTTTCGCGCAAATTCGCGCTGATAACACTCTCTGTTTTGGCCGTCATTTGGGCTTATGAGCAGGCACTGCCTTCCTGGATGCAGATTCCGTTTGAAAAAGTTAAATTTGCTGACACGCGACCATTCGGCTTTTTTGCGACTGCTTCCGAATATTGGACTGAGCGGCAGAAATTGTCGGATCTAAGCGTCCAAAATCATGCTTTCATATTTGGTGCAAATCAGGCTTATCCTGATAAAAAACCGCTCGTCATCGTCATGGTCATTGGTGAATCTTCACGTTATGATCGATGGAGTCTAAATGGCTATTCGCGCGAAACCAACCCCTTACTCAAGAAAGAAGCCAATCTGATCAGTGCATCGGATGTTATTGTATCGGCTTCCGCGACGCTCCTATCGGTACCAGTGATGCTGACACGAAAACGGGCAATACAAGCGTTTCAAACAGGGTTCACAGAGAAATCATTTATATCCGCATTCAAAGAGGCGGGGTTTAAAACCTATTGGTTATCCAATCAAATTCCATTTGGAAAATTTGATACGCCAGTATCCGTTTATGCAAAAGAGGCCGATGTTGTTCAGTTTATGAATTTGGACGGGCCTTACGACATCTCAAGCCTGGACGAAATTCTTTTCGAGCCATTCAATAATGCGCTTAAGGATCGCGAACAAAAAAAGCTTGTTATTCTGCACACACTCGGCAATCACTGGGACTACAGCCGCAGATACTCCCCCAAATTTGATCTTTGGCAGCCTTCGCTCTCCAGCATAGAAGACCCGGACCATACCGATTCAGAATTAAAGGTTGAGATCAACAATAGCTATGATAACTCTGTTTTATATACGGACTGGTTTTTATCACACATTGTAGGAACGCTAAAGTCCTCCGGGTATATGAGCGCGTTGCTTTATATCTCCGATCATGGCGAGAATTTACAGGATGGCACGTGTGATCTGGCGCTGCATGGACACAACACAATCTATGATTTTAAAGTGCCAATGATCGTCTGGTACTCCAGTTTGTATAAGTCAGCATACCCAAATAAGATTGAGCAGCTTAAACACCACAAGAACGCCAAACTCTCCGCTGAAAATATCTTCCATTCTATTTTGGACATGGCGGACATTCGGTATGGCACCCAGCAGCTTGAATGGAGTTTTTTTAACAGTAAATTTAAGCCACATAAGCGTTATGTAGATAGCTATGGCTGGTCAGATTATGATAATTCTACGATTGAAAAAGGTTGTCATGAAGTAATAGACAAAGGTACCCCGCTACCGATAAATGAAGGACAGATGTAGTCATACGAACCCGTAGCATTTGGCAGTATGACGTTTTCAATAGATGTTGTCTCGATTTGCTTTTTCAATTTAAGGTTTAAGGTTACTTTATTTTTCTTCCCGTTACCTCTGTCCCCCAATCATCCGTTCCTTTCAACAAAAGTCCATCTTTGGACAGGGTCATCTTGTGTGTCCAGTTGCCCCATAGTTTCCAATAAAAGAAAATACGTCCCTCGGCATCATAGCTCCATTGGCCTGGGTCTCCATCAAGACTGCATTCGCCATCGGGCTTTACTATATTTATACGGTCAGGCACCACCGCTGATCTGACCGACCATTTCCAAACACCAATTATATCCGGAACTGCCGGTTTCGTCGTGGCCAGGGTTGTGGTCTTTTTTGCCTCTAGAGTGGCCTTTTCCGCTTCTATCTTCTGCCGTTTCTCCTCCAGGGCTTTCTTTTTTTCCAGCAGCAACTTTTCTTTTTCCAGATTGCGATCTTCATCTTCGAGTTTTTTGGTTTCGTCATCAAGCGAATCCGTTGCGGATTCAGTCTTGTTGAAGACAATTTTACCCGATGGAGTTATATCATTTGCCTTCCTGCCACTACCCGGCACAAAATAAAATTCCCCCTGCAAGGATGAAAGCTCCCAGGGAATCTGCTTACCCCCCGTGTCTTTCCCCAGCTTTGTGCGTGCACCCTTGAAGACCTGTTCAATGGTTAGCCCCGGCTTCTTCATGTACCACAGCAGAGCCTCCGTGTAAGGGCTGTTTTTCCCATCTCCGTCACTGGCCACATTGCCGGGACTGGTAGAATATGAAATGAATGTGCCGGCGGGTGCGTTACTGACAATGGCCAACCCTCTGCTGGCATTGCGAAAGCTGCGGGAATAGGGATTGTCCCGGCAGGCATCAAAGATAACTATGTTCAGTCCGTTGTTGGCAATGGCCATCTCATCGAGGATCTTCCCCGCGTCCAAAGTCTCATACTTTATATCCGCCTCCCGATTGATTCTTGCACCAATGGGCACAAGATAGTTCGCGCCGCCGACCTGAAGACCATGACCGGCATAAAAGAAAAGTCCAACACCTCCTCGTTTCAGCCGGTCACCAAAATCAGTAAGGGTATCTTCCATCCCCCGCAGATTGGCATTCTTCTTCAGGATAATGGTAAAGCCGAGTTTCTGTAATTGAGTAGCCATAGCCGTGGCATCATTGACTGGATTCTTCAGGGGTCCGGAACTGTAAGCGCCGTTGCCGATGACAAGGGCAATGCGCTGCTCTGTTGCTGCTGAAAGTGAATATGGATTGATTAAAACAAGTATTAACAGGACAAGGAAGATTCTTGTAGATATGGCTTTCATAGAAATACCCCCTGTTTAACAAATCGATATTTCTTATAATTCAACCATCAACAAATGGCAAATGGATGTTACAGGATCCGTGTTTACTCCCTTAGAAAACATAATAATTAACTTTGTTGATAGCGGTACCCATATTTACACCTCTAAAATCAAGCACATAATTCTCGTTATTTTTCAGTGAAACGGTCGTCATCAGAGTCTTTCCACCGCCTGTGTCTTCCGTGGTCATTTCCATCACAAACCCGCTCACCGAAAGTGTATTGTGCTTAGCAGCCATTTTAGCGGCTCGAAAAACACCCAAATCGTTAGACAAATTTATTTGGTCAGTAATCCAAACTTCGCCGAATATAGCCTTGTATGTGTAAGTATATTTTTTGCACGTAAATCCGACTATTTGTTTGGTTTCGGCAGTTGGTACGATGTCTAGTTTTTTCAGTTCCGCTGCGGTTGGGTAGGTAAATCCCCCTGCGTTATACTGCGGTATAGCGCCTCTACCCGAGCCAAAAATTTGAATGGCTACTTGATTCTTTTTATCCAACACGGTTTCAGGGAAAGCTCCTTTACCACTCTCCATTTTTGTTACAAAATTATCGCCAGTCGATTGGTAATAGGTTTTTAAATTTATAGTCCCCATCAATTCATTGTTCTTGGCATAAATTTCCATTTTAAAGGCATTAGATTTGTCAAAACTGTAAGTATCGTCCCACTTTACACCAAACGTGAAGAAAGCCGATGCGACCCCAGTTAAAAGTGCGCAAAACATCAAAACCACGACAATCAAAACAATCCTGAACTCTGTTTTAAACATATCTATTCCTCCTTAGTTTTTGTGTCGAACTAAAAAAGCTGCCCGCCACATTCTCTTGCCTTATTGTTATTGGGGCCATACTCGAAATTTAGGTTCACCCTGCATCTTCCAATAAACGGCCTGTGCTATTGATACCATTATAATACAACTAAATGATTTTGAAAAGCTTGGATATTCTATTTCCCTTAGCGCTTCCCTAATTGTATTACCTTCTTTAACTCTGCAGAAAAAATATCATAGATCTTGCGATTAAACAGGATGTGGCGAATGAGTTTTATGTCTGTATTTTCACGGGCAAATTCAATGCAGGTTTTCATGGCCAGACGCGCTGCTTCGTCAGCGGGATAACCATAAACGCCGCAGCTTATCGCCGGAAATGATATGCTTTGCAGTTTCTTTTCCCGGGCAAGTTTTAAGCTATTTCTATAGGCGTTTTGCAGAAGGAGTGCCTCGCCTTTATTGCCGCCGGAATATACTGGACCGACGGTGTGGATTACATATTTTGCTGCCAGTTTGCCTGCTGTTGTAATTACCGCCTGACCCGTGGGGCAACTTCCAATCCGGCGACATTCGGCCATAATGGCTGAACCACCTGCGCTGTGGATTGCTCCGTCAACACCACCTCCACCGGCTAAATGCTCATTTGCGGCATTGACTATGGCATCGGTTGTTTCCTTTGTTAGATCACCGCAAACAAGAACTATCTCTGTTTCATTAAATTTTATTTGCATAAGAATTTGTCTAGCTAAATAACAAAAAAGAGTAAAGAAAATTTTTTTGATTGGCCGGTGAGGAAGGTTTTAACTTGAAAATTAAGAGCTTAAATGATAGGGAATACAATCTGTTGCCCGGCTGAATTCAAGGGAAAGGTTTATGCCATCAATCCAGACAATAAAAGAAAACCAACATGAAAACTTATGTGAAGAATTATTGCGGGAAAGGGCGGCGGTATTAGGTCGTGCCGGGATTGCCGTGGAAGATGCTATTGACCGTTTGATGTCACTGGCGCAGGAAATAGAAACAAAAACATTACTGCTGAAGTCATATAGAACTGCGGCGCAGAATCGCGAGATATTGGGAAAACAAAGATTGTTACATGAAGAAATAAACCTGGATGTTGATCAATACAACGATCTATGCAGGAATGCTCAACTTAAGTATTATTATCTGATTGTAACGAGGGAAGCTCTGGGATTACGGCGGCACGATGTGATTAAGGAAATTTACCGGATTCCGGCGATTATGAAAAAAATAAAGGCGATTTGATGGATAGATACAAAAAGCAAAGAACACGGATGGTGGAGACGCAAATTAAAGCGCGCTCGATTTCTAATCCCCGTGTATTGAAAGCGATGGAAACAATTCCACGGCATCTTTTTGTTGATGAAGGCCTGATTGATCAAGCCCACAGCGATAATCCTCTGCCCATCGGAGAGAAACAAACAATATCTCAGCCTTATATAGTAGCGCTCATGACGGAAGCCCTGGAGCTAAAAGGGAAAGAAAGGATTTTAGAGATTGGTACCGGTTCCGGCTATCAAACAGCAATTTTAGCGCATCTGGCGGATCGTGTTTTTTCCATTGAACGTATCGCATCTCTTGCAACCCGTGCGCGAAAAATTCTTGATCAGCTTAATTGTTATAATGTGGCCATAAGAGTGGGCGACGGTTCTTACGGATGGAAAGAAGAGGCTCCATTTGATGCCATTATCACTACAGCTGCCGCGCCAAAAATCCCTCAATATTTAGTTGAACAGCTGGTTGTGGGTGGAATATTAGTTGTTCCTGTCGGAAGCCGCGATGTTCAAACATTGTATAAATTGACGCGTATCACGGAAGACCTGTCTCAGATGAAAACGGAAGATCTAGGCGGGTGTCGGTTTGTCAGCCTGATTGGGGAGAGCGGATGGAAGGAATAAAACCAAATACAAGTTTGCCGCAAGCTTGCTTAGTTGTCAGTTTGGCTAAAATATCAGTTTGGTTTTTTTGTATTTTATTTTTTATGCAGTTAACTATTTCCTATTCGGTATCCCAGGTGCAAAAGACACAGGCAACAGGTGTTTATCATCGGGTAAAAAAAGGTGAAACCGTCTGGAGCATTGCACGCGCTTATAATATAAAATTTCAAGATCTTGTCGAGATCAACAATATCGAAGATCCCGCCTTGGTTAAAGAAGATACCATAATTTTCATGCCTGACGCAAAGCAGGTAATTGATGATGTAATGACTCATCCAAAAAACATGGATGCTCGGGATAGCTTGCCCGCTGTGGTAGATAGTCCGGATGGCGCAAATAAATCTATTGAAAATAACGGTTCCAAGGGAGGGGAAAAAGTAATCGGTGTACAACCAGCCCCGAATAAAAAAACAATGGTGCCACCGTTGTCAATAGAGAAGAAACCTGCAACAAAAGTTTTGCCTGCTGAAGAGCCTGTGTCAAAAAAAACAATTCCTGCGCAAAAAGGCAAAGATGAAAAAATCAAGTCCAAACCCAATGTAAAACCGCCTGCCCAGGAAAAAGAAATAATTCAGCGGGAAAAAGGAAGATTTAGCTGGCCGGTACAAGGCAGTGTGAAAACACGTTTCGGAATTCAACCCAACAAAACTTACCATAACTGGATTAAAATTGCATCTGCAGCTGGAACGAAGGTAAAAGCCGCGTCTTCAGGAACGGTTATTTTCTCATCGGCATTAAAAGATTATGGTGAAACTATCATTATTCGCCATGAAAAAGAATTTGCCACGGTGTACACACACCTGAAGAAAAGATACGTCAAGATCGACCAGAATGTTAAAAAAGGTGAGAATATCGCCTTGGTGGGACAAAGAGACGAAGCGGGCAATGCCTACATTAATTTTGAGATACGATCGCACGGTAAAGCGTGCAATCCACTATTTTTTCTACCCTAATTCAATAAATCATTAATCATTGACTAAAATGTTAAATGATGTTAAGATGTTTTGTTCTTACGGAAAGGAAGGGGCGTTAAAAATGTTTAAAGTAGGGGATTTGGCGGTGTATCCGGCCCAAGGGGTTGGTGTCATTGAAGCTATTGAAAACAGGGATGTAATGGGGAAAAAGCAGCCATTTTATGTCATGAAGATCATGGGCAATGGCATGAAGATAATGATTCCGATGACAAGCGCGAAGGCTGTCGGTCTGCGAGAAGTAATATTAGAGAAGGAAATACCCCGGGTATATGAGATATTGCGAAATAAGGATGTAACAATAGATAAGCAGACTTGGAATAAACGCTATAGGGAGTATCTGGAAAAAATAAAGACAGGTTCTGTTTTTGAAATTGCCAGCGTTTTGAGGGATTTGTTCATTTTAAAGAGCGACAAGAACCTTTCCTTTGGCGAAAGAAAAATGATGGACACGGCTAAAAATTTGCTGGTTAAGGAAATATCTGTGGCTACCAACGCGCAGGAAGCCAAGGTAGAACATGATTTGCAGATGATTTTTACCGTGCAATAACTTTCACTGTTCAATTCAAATAATATTAGCGGAAAGGAGGTGAGATA
>JBAXON010000068.1:0-12790 GCA_037133255.1 Deltaproteobacteria bacterium | reverse complement strand
GGAGGATTATTTCCCTGAAGAATCATTTATTAGAATCGATATCGACCAACCGGAACGCAGCACGGAAATAATCAAACAAGCTATTCGCGATGATAATTGGGAAAAACGTCTTCCAGCGCTTGAAGAAGCCAGAACGAAAATACTTCATCATTACCAATTTTTCCCGCATATGGCAAAATGCATACGCAGTTATGCAACTCAATCCGGCGTTCAATCAATCCAGACGATACCGGCGTATCATAGAAGTACCAAAGCGCAATTGTACCGATATGGATATAAATTAAAAAAGTTGATGAAATTTAAATATGGAACATGAGACTGTAAACTATTCTTGTCAATGGTAATAAGGGTTTTCTTTAGTGCTCATGGACATGTTTTTCAGTTGACGATTTCCGGATTACTCGATTTTTGTGTTTCACAATATAACAAGGCAATCATTGCAAACACAACAGACAACAGCGCTTCAAGTAAATGCATGAAAACCTCATTAAATAGACCATAAACAGAAAACAAAACAAGCAAACATAGACAAAGTTGTCCTGTGAGACGCACTTCCCGGTTGTCATGTTGCTTGATGCCCGCAAAACATATTCTAACTCCCCGAATAACAATGAAGACGGACAATAAAAGCCCAACCAAGCCTAACCGCACCATGAGTCCCAGCCAACTATTATGATGAGTATTATAATTATCGGGCACAAATCTAAATTTCTGTGGTATCTGTGTCCTCAACACATCGTAATCAAGGAGTTCTTTGCTTGGGGGGGAGATGCTAAAGCCCGTTCCTGTTATCGGATATTCTTTAGCTATAAGTAAGGACATATAGTTAATCGCCAATCTTTCGGAATTGGATCCTTTATCCTCAAATGAACGCAATTGGGTGGAAAAAAAATATAAACAAAAAAATACAATCAACATCACTGCCAGAAGCAGCTTTTTATTATCCCAAAACAGCGCAAAAATAACAAAGGGTAAGGCGAAAATGAGCGAGCGCATCTGTGTTACAAATAAAATTAAAAAAAGTCCTCCAAAACAAACGATTAAAGCGCATTTACCCCAAAAACCATCGCCTGTTCTCCAGAGATGAACAACAAGCGCAATGCCAAACAAGGCCATAAATCCAAGCGGGCCAACCGGTAGCTGATGATAGGGGATGCACATACGGGTCAAAAAAGAGTTCTTGCCCACCACATAAAAAAAATAAATATCATAAAAACCAGCGATCACAACTGATATGATAATAGTCCAAAACAACAAACGAATCTTTGCACGTGAATTGAAAAAAATCGTCAACAATAAAAAAAACACAATGTATTTTAATAGATGACTGCGAATATCGTGGAAGCTTGCACTGACATCCAGCGCCCAGAACAGCCCGACAAATGTCCACACAGTGAAAAGCACGACCGGTAATGTAAGTCGTGTTTTCAAAGCACTCCAGTCACGGTATCGAAAAAAATAAAATATCAACAAGGCGGCTGCCGAGTAAAAACTGACTTCACGGATTGCGGTAGAGTGAGAAAATGGATTGAGGGCGATGTTGACCAGGACAAGAAAAGGCACAACTCTTTCCCATATGTTCCTTTCCCATTTTGTCGGGTGGCTGAGACACATGCCTCCAATGTGTAGGGGTGTAACAGCTTGCATGCTTAATTCCCTTTCTTCAGTATGGTTGATTGTTGATATATAAAAGCATAGACCGTATCAATCGTTTATCCATGCACTGGCTGCCCAGCTTATTTTTTTCACCAGTGAGGACTGCGATATACACACCGAGATGAAGACGGCTCAAACTAAGCACGTCAGGCCAGCCCTTCCAAGGTCGTTTTGCCTTCATTGGCCTTTCATATTTTTTCCATCAATAATATCCGTATAGATTTTTCGATATTTTATTGCTACCATCTCCCATGTATTTTCAGTAGCTGTTTGGTATGCGGCGGCAGACATCATTTTGCTGAGGCTTTCATCAAGCGTCATTTTGAGTTTGGACGCAATGTAATCAGTATCGGATGTATCAGTGATGATAAATCCATTTTCCCCTTCTTGCACAATGTCTTTAGCGCCAACATTGCTACTGATAATTACCGGTAATCCTGCCGCCATTGCTTCCAGAACAACCATGCCAAAGGTATCGAACTTGGAGAGCATGACATACACATCGCCTGCCAGATACAAGCGGATTAATTTTTTTTTACTCAATATGCCTGTGAAAACAACATTCTCCGTAATGTTGTTTTCATGTGCTATTTGAGTGTACTTTTTGACATTACCTTTACCGACCACCAGCAATTTAAAGCTATGCTGTTGGGCTTTTAGCTTTGCCAGCGCAAGCATTATGGCATCAAGCCCTTTGATTTCAAAATTCATGGAAGCAAATAAAATAATCGGCTCTTCAGAACTGAAACTATATTCTTTCCTAATTTCGGTACGGATTAATTTTTTATCCGCTGTCGCGTACTCTTTTAAGTCAACACCAGGATGAATAACCGTGACTCTCTGAGGATCTATATTATATTCCTGAAGGAAAATATCCCTGGTCAGGTTGGAGACAGCAATAAACTTTTGGCAGTTGCCTTCGGTGACCATCTTCTTTTCCACCCAGGCGGTTGCCAGATCATAGAGACTCATCATTTTTTTACGGACACAGTGAATCCAGTAGCGATGCGGCACGCCATGCAAAGTCCAGATATCAGCGGCAAAAATTCTTTCGTGGCTGTGGACCAGAGAAAACGAGTCTGCGGATAATTGGCGGCCCGTAAAGTAGGCAAAGCTGAGTGTAGTCAAAAACTTGGGTAATGCTAAAATCGGTACGTGGTGAAAATTTATACCGGCATAATCGCCTTGCCAGCGGTTGGCAAAAACGTGAAAATTGTAGCCGGTATGTTCAGCGAGCCTTCCCGTCAATTCGGATGCGAATTGCTCCGCTCCTCCAACAAGGCCATATTTTGGTATAACCACAGCAATTTTTACCATAAAGTAACTTTACTTGTTAGTTCTTAATTTTATTGGTGCGAACTCTAACACAGAAAAAGGGAAAAATCATGTTTAAATAACTCGGTGGATATGGTATCGGAAGTGAAGAAACGGAACGACTGATAAAAAGATATTCGCATTTAAGTGCTTAGCAAAATAATTAATAAAGGTATTTTCTAAGGAGAGATATTTGGAAAAGATTCCTCTTTCTGTAGCCATAATAACGAAGAATGAAGAAGAGAATATTCGGGCTTGCCTGCAGAGCATTTCTTTTGCCGGCCAGATAATTTTAGTTGATTCCGGCAGTACCGATGCAACATTGAGTATTGCCGCGGAATTCGGTTGTGAAATTTACTTTGAAGAATGGCTGGGTTTCGGTCCGCAAAAACAATTGGCGATAGAAAAATGCCGCCTGCCCTGGATTTTAGTGCTGGATGCCGATGAACGCATTCCTCCGGACACGGCGGATATTATAAAAAAAATTGTAACTGACGCTGATGTAAAAGAAGCAGGGTTCAGCTTTCCCCGGAAGAATTATTTTCAAGGCCGCTGGATCAAGCATGCCGGCTGGTGGCCGGATCGCATCATTCGACTATTTCGTAAAGAAGCAGGGCGGATGACCACTGCAATTGTTCACGAATCTGTGGAAGTTCAGGGGAAGGTAGGTTTATTGGATGTTCCCATTGAGCATTTTACCGAAAGCTCTTTAAGTAAGATCATTCAAAAAATTGATAAATACTCAACTTTGGGAGCCGAGGCGGCTTTTAAAGATGGGAAGACTTCGTCGGCATATTCAGCTTTTATGCGAGCGTTTTTCACATTTAATCAGGATTATTTTTTGAGGTTGGGTATTCTGGATGGTCGGCAGGGGCTTACTCTTGCCGTTACCGATGCGGTGAATAAATTTTTCAAATACGCAAAATTATCTGAACTTGGGAAAAATAAATGAAAGACCGTGATGCTGAAGATCAATCTGTGGAAATCGCTGTCTCCGTAATCATCGTTAACTGGAACACAAAAAATATTCTCACAAACTGTATTGATTCAATTTATCAGACAATTGATAACCTGTCCTATGAGATAATAGTCGTTGATAACGCGTCTTCAGATGGTTCGCCGGAATTGCTGCAGGAGCGTTATCCGCAAGTAATCAAAATTTTTAATTCGGTCAACAGGGGTTTCGGCGCGGCTAATAATCAGGGATTTGCCGTGATGAAGGGCAAATATGCTCTGCTTTTGAATTCTGATACGATATTGACTCCCGGCGCGATAAACAAGTTTTATTCTTTTGCCAGCACGCATCCTCAAGCGGCAATTGTGTGCGGGCAGCTTTTAAATGCTGATGGCACCAGGCAAAACTCCATCGCAGCATTTCCCACTTTGCTTACACTTGCTGCCAATACTTCGCTTCTGGAATACATCTTCCCCTGCTGGTATCCCAGCAAAAGATACAAGCACTCATTCCCTATTGAAGTTGATTCAGCAATAGGCGCCTGCATGATGATTGACAAAAAAGCACTGGAGGAAGTCGGGTTTTTTGATGAGCGCTATTTTTTCTTTTTTGAAGAAACGGATTTGGCTTACGCCTTTTCCCGCAAAAGTTGGAGCGTTTATCATATACCGGACGCTTTCATTTATCATCTACAAGGACAAAGCATCGGCCACAATACTGGATCAAGAATTGAATTTTACCGTTCCCGGTATCAATTTTTTCGTAAATGGCACAATCCTCCTTATTATTATTTAGCTAGGGCAATAATCTTTTTGCGCCTGTTAGTTAACGGATTTTCCAGTCTTATATCTGTTGTCTTGACTTTGGGGTTGAGCAAAAAGGTGCGGAGCAAATTGGCCATTTATTCTGAATTAATCCATTGGCATTTTCAAAAATAGCAATAACCTGCGAAACTAAAACAAGTGCACTAATCCATTGACAGCACCGCATGAATTTGGTAGAAATTAATAATTCCTTCGAGAGGTTACATTTATTTTAGTAATGTAATCCAGAGGGCGGAGCTGTATGATGATAGGGGGCAATAATATGATAAGAGAGGTGTATTATGAATGATGCAAAAACTAACAGAGAACCATCGGGGAGCCCCGGGGAGATTTTACTGTCAACAAAAAGTATTCCTTCTCGGGAAAGGCTGATTTTCGCCTTGGATGTCTCTTCTGTTGAAGAAGCAAAAGCGTTGGTTGAGACGCTTGGTAATTCCGTGATGTTTTATAAGTTGGGCCTGCAACTTTTTATGGCCGGCGGCTATTTTGAATTAGTCGAATGGCTTCGGGAGCGTGGGAAAAAAGTTTTTGTGGATTTGAAGTTTTTTGATGTTCCTCAAACTGTTAAATCGGCGGTAATTCAGCTAAAAAATCGTGGCGCTCATTTTGTCACGGTTCATGGCAATGACAAAATTCTGGAAGCCGCTGTTGCCAATAAAAACGGGCTGAAAATTCTAGCAGTCACCGTTTTGACCAGTTTGGATGAAGGTGATTTAAATGACTTGGGATTTAAATGCAATGTTGAAGAACTTGTTTTTTCCAGAGCAAAAAGGGCTTTAGAGATTGGCTGCGATGGTGTGATCTCGTCAGGTCTTGAGGTGCCGCGCTTAAGGAGGAATATTGGGGATCAGTTACTCTTTGTGGTACCAGGCATAAGGCCGGTGGCGAATGTAGATGATCAAAAGCGAACCATAGATGTAAAAGAGGCTTTTTTAAACGGTGCAGACTATATTGTCGTTGGCCGGCCGATCAAGGAAGCAAAAGATCCTCAAAAGGCGGCAGAAGACATACAGAAGACTATTTCATCACTATTTAGTTAAAACGAAAGCGTTATAGGATTCAAAAGGCCTTTAATGATTATTTCCGCTCAGCATAAAATCAATATTCCCATCAGGAAAATATTGATTAT
Organism: Deltaproteobacteria bacterium; assembly: GCA_037133255.1. Classification (GTDB taxonomy): domain Bacteria; phylum Desulfobacterota; class Syntrophia; order Syntrophales; family Smithellaceae; genus FEN-1160. Next base: position 6,912 of record JBAXON010000068.1, on the reverse strand, counting down.
TCAATTAGGCGATATCGGCGATGTTGTCTGGGCAATTCCTGCGTTTTGGTCTGTGAAAAATGCTTTCCCGCAGGCAAATGTTTCAGTACTGACCAGAAAACCCAATGGAGATTTGCTGCTCGATGATTCTCATATTGACACGGTATTTCAAATCGGCAAAAAAAATCTTTGGGAAGAACTGCAACTTTTAATAAGTATGCGCCGGAAAAAATTTGATTTAGTCTTTGATCTAAGAGCCGATGATAGGGGGGCGTATACCTCCTTTTTTATTGGTGCCAGGATGAGAGCCAGCCTGTATTATTCGGCATTATCCTGGCGCAACAGATTGTTTACAAACCTTGTAGATCCGCCGCCGGCAGCAACCAGGGTTCATGGCGCAGCGGAACAATCGCTCAGACTTATTCGGGGATTCGGAATAAAAGAAAGTACTGTTATTCCTCAAATCTTTGTTTCTCCGGCGACTAAAAATAAGATGGCAGGATTATTGGTGGCAGAAAATGTAACCGCTCAAGATGGTTATGTTACAATCAATCCGTTTTCGCGCTGGTCTTATAAGGAGTGGGGGATGAATAAATGGCGGCAGCTCATATCTTTCATTTGGCAAAAATATAAAATGCCTGTGCTGATTCTGGGATCAAAAGAGGAAAAGGGGCGGGCTGAACAATTGTCATTTGCCAGTCCCTCTCCCGTATATAATTTTGCGGGCAAAACAACATTGCGCGAAATGGCCGGTCTTTTGCGAACAAGCCGGTTGCACATCGGCGTAGATAGCGCGGCGCCGCATATTGCGGCAGCGGTTGGCACATCAACACTTACCATCTATGGACCGTCCGATTGGCGTGATTGGGCGCCAACGGGAGAGAAAAATAAAGTTGTACTGCCGGATATGGATTGCTCACCATGTTATAAAAAAGGGTGTGACGGCAGCGGCAGAAGCGAATGTCTGGAAACATTAACTGTTGCCAAGGTACAGGATGCTGTAGAAATGGCGATGAATAAATTGAACAAAAATAATGGTTTGGAAGAAGCGTGAGAGAGCTATCCACAGGCAAAGTAAGTTATATCGGCTCGCAATTTGGGCTGCCGGGTCTCTGATTCCCGTCCACTGTACTTTCGTACAGTTGTGTCAGCTAAAAATAAATGTTAAAAATTTAATATGAATTTGCATCCCCAACTTAAAAATTACAAATTTTATTTAATGCTTTTTGGCGATATCGTAATTTTCACACTGGCGCATATCATGGCTTATTTAGTGCGCTTTGAATTTTCTCTCACACCTGCGCTTATTGATCAAATTAAAACAGTGCTCATTTGGCTTGTTCCCCTGAAGTTGATTGTCTTTTTATCATTTGGCCTTTATCGAGGTATGTGGCGCTATACAGGCATTAGGGATTTATGGCTGCTATTGCAGGCAACCCTTATCTCCAGTCTGATTATAGTAGCTATTATATTTTACGCAAACAAGTTTGTAGGATATTCCCGTGCTGTTTTTATTGCAGACTGTATTTTAACTTTCTTGCTTGTCGGAGGGAAACGAGTACTTGTCCGCACGCTGTTTGCTGTATTTGACAACGGCCGAGGCTTTGCTACGCTTCCGCAGCTAATGGATCTGAAAAGAGTGTTGATTGTTGGAGCGGGTGATGCGGGCGAAAAAATAGCAAGAGAAATACTGGAAAGCTTGCAATTTCATTACAATCTGGTCGGATTTATCGATGACGATAAAAGAAAACAGGGAGAATCAATTCACGGCATAAAAGTTCTTGGTACTGTTGAAAAAATCGGGAAAATATCTGAAAAAAAAGGTGTGCAGGAAATACTTATAGCCATATCTACAGGCAAAGGCGATCGAATTCGACGTATTGTAGAGGAGTGTCAGAAATGCAATGTTTCTTATAAAATATTGCCCGGCATCAGCGATGTCATTAACGGCCGGGTCAGCACAAAATTACTAAGGGAAATCCGTTATGAAGATCTACTGGGGCGATCGCCCGTCCATCTTGATAGTAAAGGCATCCGCAGTTACCTTGATGGCAAAACGGTTTTAATTACTGGGTGCGGCGGATCGATTGGTTCCGAATTATGCCGGCAGGTTATAAAATTCCAGCCCTCATCCATCATCTTGCTCGACGATAGTGAATCCAATCTATTCAGTATCCAGATGGAAATGCAAAACGAAAATTACTGCCGCCACTGCGAAGCTATTCTGGGTCAGGTGCAGGACGAAACTTTAATGAATAGTATTTTTGAAAAATACAAACCCGACGTTGTCTTTCACGCGGCGGCTTATAAGCATGTACCCATGTTGGAGAAAAATCCCTGGCAGGCCGTTGTCAATAATATTACCGGCAGTCGAGTGGCGATGGAAATGGCCATCAAGCACCATGTAGGTCGATTTGTTCTGGTATCTACCGATAAGGCCGTTCGCCCGACCAATGTCATGGGTGCTAGCAAACGGGTGACAGAATTGATTATGCAATGCCAGCAGGGTAACGGCACAAGTTTCATGGCTGTGCGGTTTGGCAATGTGGTGGGATCGTCTGGTTCCGTCATTCCCATTTTCCGTCGTCAGATCGAGCAGGGAGGGCCGGTGACGGTCACGCATCCGGAGGTCAACCGCTTCTTTATGACAATAACAGAAGCCTCGCAGATGATCTTGCAGGCCGGTGCTATGGGTGAAGGCGGAGAAGTCTTTATTTTAAGAATGGGAACACCGGTTAAAATAGCTGATATGGCACGGGATCTAATCAGCCTTTCGGGAAAAGAGCCGGATGTGGATATCAAAATTGTTTTTACCGGTTTGCGTGATGGGGAGAAATTACATGAAGAACTTATTGTCGTAGGCGAAGATATTGGGCCCACGATCCACGAAAAGGTCATGGTTCTGCGTTCTAACAGCTTCTTCAACGGTGCAAAAAATCAGCAGGAAGCCAGAAAACATCTCTATCGTCAACTTGACGATCTGGCGAAGATAGCTGCGTGTCACGACGCAAAAGGCATTAAAATGAAACTCAAAGAAATTGTGCCGGAATACATACCTCAGGAAAACGAAGGGGTTCTTTAGCAATAAATCTTAACTGAATTTTAGAAAGATCAAAATATTGAAACCAGCTTGTTTGTTGTTTCCCGGATACCTTGGGAGAGACCTTTGCACAACGTCCAATTTGTCATTGCGAGCGAAGCGAAGCAATCTCATAAGCCACTGATTCTCAAAGAGATTGCCACGGCGCACATGCGCCTCGCAATGACAGGAAGCAAGTTGTGCAAAGTTTTCCTTTTGTAATCCAGAGAGCGGAGCTGTATAATCATTGTAGGGATTGTTCCCCGAGCAGTTCGATAACCGGCTGTAATTCAGGAGGCAGATAAATTTATGGACTATGTTTACATGATTTTCAAAGGATTTGTTGATCCAGTTTTAATCGTAATTTTGCTGCTGCTTGTCGCTTTCTTTATTTGCCTGATTGGCAGCAAGAAAAAAAGCGGCGTTTTGGTTCTCTTTTTGTCTATTGTTTTGCTTTATGGCGCAAGTATTTTTCCTGTGGCCAACTACCTTTGCTACTATTTAGAAAAGGATTATATTAACAACCAAAGTGATACCCGGCAAAATCTTGATGTGGTTGTCGTGCTGGGTGGCGGCGCTCATGATATTAATTCTTTAAATAAGACTTTCCCCAATGAAGTGACCATTGCCCGTCTTCTTTCCGCCATAGATGTTTATAATAAAAACGGGGCGAAGTATTTTGTGTGCATGGGCAAAGGGAGCGGTAAAATTGCAGAAGGGGATTTAATGGCACAGTTGGCACAAAAACTTGGAGTGCCGAAAGAAAAAATTATTGCGGAAGGCAAATCAATAAACACGTGGGCAAGCGCCGTGGAACTGCATCGCATGTTTGCCAATAAAAATATTTCTATCGGGCTTGTTACTTCCGCCTGGCATCTTAAAAGAGCGCAGAAGGAATTTAAAAAATATTTCGATGATGTAGTGCCGTTTCCGGCTAATTACTACTACACATCATCTGCCGAAAATATTTTTGTCAAATACGCGCCGCAGACTGATGCACTTTTTAAAACCTCTCAGGCCTTAAGAGAAATCGTCGGCAAGCTATGGTATAGCGTAAAAAGTTTGACGCAATAATATGACTTGCCTCCTGGAGCGTAAGAGCAGCGGAAATCACGGGTATTAAACCCTCCGCTGCGCGGGATTGTTCAACTTACCAATTCCGCTACGCTTGCGGAATTGGAGTTTCACAACAATAAAGGGAATGTTGAAAACCAATGATTAGTTACAAAAAGAACTCGAAGCCCGTCATTCTTGTGACCGGTGGTACAGGCTATATCGGGAGTCACACCGTTGTTGCCCTTACCCTTGCGGGCTATAATCCAGTTATTGTAGATAATCTCTCCAATAGTAAGGCCTCTGTTCTGAAACGTATCGAAGATATCACAGGGGATTTACCGCCTTTCTATAAAATCGATTTACGTGACCGCTCCGCCCTTGATACCGTTTTTCAGGAAAATCCAATCGCGGGTGTTATCCACTTCGCGGGTCTGAAGGCCGTGGGAGAATCGGTTGCAGAACCACTGCGCTATTATGAAAACAACTTACAAAGTTCCATCTCGCTTTGCGATATCATGGCAAAACGCGGCGTAAAAAAAATAATCTTCAGCTCATCTGCTTCTGTCTACGGAGACGCATCCATCGTACCCATCAAAGAGAATGCCCCAACGGTACCCACCAATCCCTACGCCCGCACAAAGCTCATCATTGAAAACATACTTCAGGACATTTATGTTGCCGCCCCAGATTGGCGCATTATGATCCTGCGATACTTCAATCCTGTCGGCGCCCATGAAAGCGGACTGATTGGTGAGGATCCTCAGGAGATACCAAACAATCTTATGCCCTATATCGGCCAGGTTGCCGTGGGTCGACGCGAACGACTAAATATTTTCGGCAACGATTACCCGACATCCGACGGCACAGGTGTGCGTGACTATATCCACGTTATGGATCTTGCTGAGGGACATGTATCTGCCTTGAAAAATATAGAAACGGAAACTTTCCAGACTCCAAAGATCATCAACCTTGGCACAGGCGAGGGTTATACAGTTATGGAGATGATTCGCGCCTTCGAGAAAGCATCGGGAAAAACGATCGCCTATCATATTACGGACCGCCGCGCAGGTGATATAGCGGCTTGCTATGCAGACACAACTCTTGCGCAAGAGCTTCTGGGATGGAAAGCCAGACGTAGCCTTAAGGATATGTGTGCCGACGCCTGGCGTTGGCAATCACGCAATCCCGATGGTTATCCCTTATAATTTCAATTAAAAATTTATAGAAATGAGGAAAATATGAAAGGAATAATCCTAGCTGGCGGTTCAGGCACTCGCCTGTACCCCATCACTACCACCATCTCCAAGCAACTTCTGCCGGTCTTTGACAAGCCCATGATCTACTATCCACTTTCGGTACTTATGTTAGCGGGCATGAGGGAAATCCTTATTATTTCAACACCGCGGGATTTGCCTCTATACAAAGAGCTTTTTGGGGATGGCTCGCATCTGGGTCTATCCTTGACCTACGCTGAGCAGCCTAATCCTGGGGGGCTTGCCCAGGCTTTCCTTATCGGGGAATCATTTATCGGGCAGGATAATGTTTGTCTCATCCTGGGTGATAATATTTTTCATGGTTATGGTCTTTCTGGAATATTGGAAAAAGCAGGCAACCTAACGGATGGCGCTCTTGTTTTTGGGTACTGGGTAAAAGATCCGCAACGTTATGGCGTTGTTGCCTTTGATAATCTGGGGAAGGCTATCAGCCTTGAAGAAAAACCAACAAAGCCGAAATCCAACTATGCGGTTGTGGGTCTCTATTTTTACGATAAGAGCGTCGTGGAGATCGCCAGGAACCTGAAACCATCACCCAGAGGTGAACTGGAGATTACAGATGTTAATAAAGAATATCTGAAGCGTGGCAGCCTCAAAGTAGAACTGTTGGGTAGAGGCATGGCTTGGCTTGATACCGGCACCCACGAAAGCCTTTTGGAAGCCAGCAACTTCATCGCCACAATTGAACACCGCCAGGGCCTCAAAATAGCGTGCCTCGAAGAGATTGCCTATACCAAAGGCTACATCACGAAGGAACAATTGCTGATCCTGGCCAAACCACTGGCTGGCAACCAGTACGGAGAATACCTGAAGAATATGGTGAATATGGGGTCACCCATTTAATCTTGATGGCACCCTAATTACTTTTGAAAGGATTTATATTTATGGAACAGCAAAATAATGAAATCAACGATGAGATTAATCTTTACGATTATTGGAAAGTCCTTGTAAAAAGAAAAAAAGTTTTCCTGAGTATATTCCTTGTCCCGTTAGGAATAGCAATCATTATCAGCTTGATTCTGCCGCGCTATTACAGAGGTGAAAGCGAAATAAGCATTCCTGCAATAGCTGCCCCCAACACGCCGTCGGCAATAGCTGCCCCCGATATTGTTAACCTTATTGGTAATATTGATGATGCTAAAAAAGTTAAAATATTTGCCAACAATTCAGGTGCAATTAAAAGTGTATTGCTATCAATTCCTAAAAAATCCACTGATAAAATAAATATAACTGTTGATGCTAAAACAGCGGATATGCTGCCCCAGGCTTTTAAAGACATATTTGGTTATATTAACAATATACCGGAAATCAGGGAAGAAATTGCAAGCATAAAAGAAGAGAACGATTTGAAAATAAAGAAACTTATAGAAGTTAAGAAGGCAAATCTCGTTTTTTTAAATGAACTATTAGATATGATCAAGAAAAGACAAGTAACGGCTATTAATATTAAGCCGGCAGACTTGGTTAAGGGAGATAGTGATCTATCTTTAGAAATCAAGAATCTTCAGCTTGCAAAAGCAAAGA
>JBAXON010000067.1:0-12908 GCA_037133255.1 Deltaproteobacteria bacterium | reverse complement strand
GGGTCGGTTTTTAAGGAGTGCACGCAAACTATAATTGATCAAGTGGAAGTGCTAAAAAATCTGGTCAATGAGTTTTCCCGTTACGCGCGGATGCCTGTGACCACACCAACGCTTAATGATTTGAATTCAGTAGTTGCCGATTCTGTTTTACTCTTTCAAAATGCTCATAAGGATATTGTTTTCGAATTTAAGTCTGCCGCGGGATTACCCAAGCTCAATATTGATGCTGAGCAAATAAACAGAGTTATGGTTAATTTGCTGGACAATGCCGTTGCGGCTATTAAAAAAGAAGGACGGATAGACATTGCTGTAAGTTATGAAGAAGCGCAGCGTATGGCCAATGTAATTGTGGCTGATAGTGGAGCGGGAGTCCCTTCCAGTGATAAAAGGAAAATGTTTGAGCCATATTTTTCAACTAAGAAATCTGGGACAGGTTTAGGTTTGGCCATCGTCAGATCAATCATTTTTGATCATCATGGTCAGGTTAGTGTTGCAGATAACAAACCAACGGGAACGATAGTATCTTTTCAGTTACCTCTTCCCGAAATGTAAATTATATGTAGAATAAAAAATAAACGGATGAATAACAATTATGAATGATACGATTCTTGTAGTTGATGATGAAGTAAGCATTTGCCAATCCCTAAAGGCAATTTTGAAAGATGAAGGTTATCAGGTTTTGGTGGCTGGCAGCGGCGAAGAAGCAATTAAAGTCGTTGATGAAGAAATGCCCCAGCTTGTGTTGCTCGATATTTGGTTGCCGGGAATTGATGGCCTGGAAACGCTCAAAGCTATTAAAGCGGCCCATCCCAATGTTCTGGTAATTATGATGTCCGGTCACGGCACAATTGAAACCGCTGTGAGGTCAACTAAATTAGGCGCTTTTGATTTTATTGAGAAGCCCCTTTCTCTGGACAAAGTTATCATAATTATTAATAACGCGCTTAATGTCGTGCGCCTGGAAGAAGAAAACATTTTATTAAAACAGAAGGTTGCTCATGAATATGAACTCACGGGCAATAGTCTGATAATATCAGATCTCAAAGAAAAGATCAGTATTGTTGCACCGACAAACGCGTGGATTCTGGTTATGGGAGAAAATGGCACAGGCAAGGAATTGGTTGCCCGTTCTATCCATCACCTGAGTCGAAGATCGCATAAACCGATTGTTGAGGTCAACTGTGCGGCGATACCGGAAGAACTTATTGAAAGCGAATTATTCGGCCACGAAAAAGGAGCCTTTACCGGTGCAACAGAAAAGAAGCGCGGCAAATTTGATCTGGCTCATGAAGGAACAATTTTTCTGGATGAAGTAGCTGATATGAGCTTGAAGGCGCAGGCAAAGATTCTGCGGATTCTGCAGGAAAAGAAGTTTGAACGTGTCGGCGGCAATAAACTCATTGATATGAATGTCAGAGTAATAGCTGCGACGAATAAAGACCTGGAAAAGGAAATGGAAGCGGGGAATTTTCGGCAGGATCTTTATTATCGCTTACATGTAATACCGTTGCGAGTTCCTACGTTGCGAGAAAGAAAGGAAGACATAAAGCTTCTGGCAGAAAGATTTTTGCTCGATTTCGCGGCTAAGGAAGGACAAACGCAAAAAATCTTAACGGAGGATGCGCTGGCATTGCTTACGCAGCATGACTGGCCCGGTAACGTGCGCGAATTAAAAAATATTATTGAAAGGCTTATTATTCTGACATCGTCCAACGAAATAGCGGCTAAAGATATTCCGCTGCTCAATGCTAAAATAGAAAATGGAGCACTTCCGGAGGATGCGGTAGCATTATCTCCCGACTTGTTAAAAGATGCCAGGATGGATTTTGAACGTCAATTTATTATCAAGAAATTAGAAGAAAATGAAGGCAATATTTCCCGAACCGCGGAGGCAATTGGTTTGGAACGCAGTAATCTGCATAAGAAAATTAAAAGTCTTAAAGTTGCGACCAAGGATGAGTCTTAATTATAATTCAGCCGGCTTTTCATATCGGAGATGGAAAATTTGTTGAAAGGCAGGAATATAACTCCGAGCACAAGCACAATTGCCATAGATAAAAAATGGTACACAACAGCAAAAGAAAGCGCTTCAGCTTCAGCTAAACCAAAAAGCATTACGCCCCGAACACAGGCCAGATGCCAGGTACCAAGATAACCCGGCGCTGTGGGAATGGCTATGCCCACGATGAGAAAAATCATTACAACAAATGATGCTATTACCGGTAAATTAAAGCCAAAAGCCACAAGCAACATATAAATTGCCAGTACATCCACAAGCCAGACTAAAGCTGAAAGAAAAAATAAATATAAGAGAATTTTAATATCAGTAATAACCTGAAAGCCATCGATAAAATGATGGATCAATTCATCTATCTTATTGGCAAATTTTCCGTGAAATTTGCTGAGAATTTTATTAACAATATTTAGAGCTTTTTCTCTGTGCCAGACTAATCCCAAAATAAAGCACAACATTACAACTGTAAGAGAAAATACAAAAAAAGTGGATATGATCAACCACGAAGGTAACTCAATGAAGAAAAGTACAACAACAGCAATTGTCAGTACGGAAAAGCCATCCAGAACTCTTTCGACGAGAATAGTTCCCATGGCCGAAGACATTTTTATGGAACTTTTTTTAGAGATTAAATAAGGACGTGCCAGTTCACCAATACGCGCCGGAATTGAGGCTATCGCCAGAAAGCCCACAGAGGTAACGGAAAAAAGAGACAATTGATCTATCTTTTCCATTGGCTGTAAAATAACGCCCCAGCGATACGAACGCAGCCATTGCATTATAAGTACAAGGATGATAAAAAAAAGAACATAAATAAATTGAATTTTCTTCAGAGCAATGGAGACATCCTGAAGATTAATTCCTCTTACGGACAAATAAACCAAGACGATGCTGATGATGCTAATCAGGATACCTAGGATAATTTTTTTCATTTATTTAGTTTTTGGCCAGATTCTATGCAATTTTATCATGTAAAAGCTGAGAAGAAAGCTTATTCCCCATTAATCCCACGCGAACAGATACAGTAGTGTAATCTTTAGATTTATATTTGGCATCGATTTTAACTTTTTCATTATTGATTAAAGTAGTAATTTTACCCTGAGCAATTTCTCTGGAAGGAGCAACTTCGATACCGCGCATATCAGCCACCGTTTTTTCGCAAGCACTCCACACCTTGTCAAAAGGAGCATGATAATCGGTTTTTAATTCTCCGTCGATATAAAAATAAGTTCCTGTACCGGCACTTATAGCCGCGCCGCCAACAACGGCCAATGGTACACAACCTGAAAATAGAAAGAGAGCAAATATTGAGATCAAAAGCCGGATATTATTTTTTTTCATGATTCCTCCTACAGTAACTTTTAAATTTACATTTTTAGAACATATTAGTTTCTGTATTGCAACAGCTATTATCGGGAGTAGCTGAATCAATTAACTCCACTACTTACTTTTTCAAATTCCCTTAAAAGCTCTTCCTGTTTACTACTGAGATTTGTAGGTACCAAGACAGTCACTTCCACTATCTGATCACCCCGTCCATAACCGCGAATATGGGGGATGCCCTTTCCTTTTAGACGAAGTGTTTTCCCATTTTGAGTGCCTTTGGGAATTTTTAATTTTTCTTTTTCTTCCAGAGTAGTAACCTCAATTGTCCCTCCCAGTGCGGCTTGAACAAAAGTTATAGGGACGCGGCAGATTATGTCATTACCTGATCTTACAAAAAAATCATGGTCTTCAACATGCAAGAATACATACAGATCACCACTGGGGCCGCCCTGAAGTCCTGCTTCACCTTCGCCGCGCAGACGCAGACGGGAACCTGTTTCAACGCCTGCTGGAATCTTTAATTGTACAGATTTTACAATATTTTCTTTACCCGTGCCCCGGCAATTAGGGCAGGGCTTGGATATAACTCTACCGTGTCCTCCGCAATGAGGGCAGGTAGAGCTGATAGTGAAAAAGCCGCTGGATTGGACTACCTGACCTCTGCCCTGACAGGTGCGGCAGGTCTCGGGAGATGAACCGGGGGCGGCGCCACTGCCATCACATTTTGAGCAGGTGTTTAGCTTCTCTAAATCAATAGTTGTGGTCAAACCAAAAGCTGCATCATGAAACGATATTTTTAGATCATAGCGCAAATCAGCGCCGGCGCGCGCGGCTGAGCGGCCTCGCCCCCGCGCATTACCGAATCCGAAAACATCTCCAAAAATATCGCCGAAATTGGTGAAAATATCGTCAAATCCGTTAAAACCGCTAAAACCTGTGCTACTTAAGCCTGCATGACCGTATTGGTCATAAATCTCTCTTTTTTGTTTGTCGCTAAGCACCTCGTATGCTTCGGCTGCTTCTTTGAATCTTTCTTCCGCTTTTTTGTCTCCCGGATTTTTATCCGGGTGGCATTGCATTGCTGTTTTGCGATAATTCTTTTTTATTTCATCATCCGAGGCTGTTTTGGCTACGCCCAGAATCTCGTAATAATCCCTTTTTGTCATGAGCTAATTTCTTGTTCCTCCGCTTTCATAATGTTCGCAAGCGAATTTAAAATTTCTTCATTATTTGCTTTCTCCAGCGCGTGCCGGGCAAAGAAATACTTTTTCAATTCCATCGCTTTTTTCCCTACATTTTCCCAGTCCAAGGGTGATAATTCCAGATTCATTGCTTTGGCCGAACGTTGAAAGAGCATGACATCGCCACTTTTCAAGGCAATATTTTTAATCTCCTGAATACCTTCGGTGTGATTTGATTTTTGGAAAAAATCGAGCGCGTCGGAATATGCCCCCGCTTCATAAAATAAGTTCCCATATTGGATCAGATCATCCGGTCTGGTTTTATCCAGATACAATATTTTTTGTTTTAAACGATAATCAGGTAATTTTCGATTACTCAAGAGTTCCTCCACAAAAGGACAATATCTTTTAGATTACAAGTTGTTAATATAGTCATGGTTTCGTCTAAGTCAATAACAGGCAGTAAATCATTTCACCAGACGCTTTAAGGCTTCGTCGTATTTCGCTTTGGTATTTTCGATAATTTCCTGAGGTAGTTCCGGCGCAGGCGGCTTTTGATTCCATTTAAGAGAAAGAAGATAATCGCGCAAAAATTGCTTATCGAAGCTTTTTTGCGCCCGGCCTTCCTTGTAGTCATCCGCCGGCCAAAAACGGGAAGAATCGGGAGTAAGCAATTCGTCAATCAGTATTAACTCATTACCTTGCAACCCAAACTCCATTTTTGTATCAGCGATTATAATTCCCGCCTTAAGCGCTATTGCCGCTGCCCGTTCATAAACAGCCAGGGAAATTTTTATTATTTTGTCGGTTAATTCAGTGCCCACGATATTTTCCATTTCACTTCGCGTTATGGCTGAATCATGCTCACCTTCAGGCGCTTTCGTTGTCGGAGTAAAAATAGTCCGGGGCAGTCTGGACGATTCTTTCAAACCGGGTGGTAGCTCAATGCCTGAAATAGATTGGCTGTGAGAATAATCTTTCCAACCGGAACCGGAAAGATAGCCGCGCACAATACATTCAACAGGCAGGGGACTGGCTTTTTTAACCAGCATGCTTCTTCCTTCCAGAGAGGTGGCATAGGGAGCGCATTCGGCAGGAAAAGTGGCTACATCCGTAGATATGATATGATTGCCGATAATATCTTCCATTTGCGCAAACCAGAAAGTGGACATACGGTTTAAAATTATGCCTTTGCCGGGTATCGGGTTGGGCATAATCACATCAAAAGCGGAAATGCGGTCGGTGGCGACAATCAGCAGATTATCCTGCACGGCATAAAGGTCGCGAACCTTACCGCGGTTGATAAAGTTTAATTTGGGGAAATTTGTCTGCTGGATACTTTTTGTCATAAGAGATATGCTCCTTTATTGAACTGACGGATTGTGCTTTTTTTCATGGCCAATGGTGGAAGTAGGTGTCCGCCCGTAATTATGGCCGGGCATTACTTTGGTATCATCAGGCAGTGTGAATAGTTTTGTCTGAATGGAATTATACATTGTCTGCCATGAACCGCCGGGCAAATCGGTTCTTCCTACAGCTTCCACAAAAAGAGTATCGCCGGTGAAGACATATCCCGGAGTGAACAGGCAAATGCCACCTGGAGAGTGGCCGGGTGTGTGAATAACTTTGAGTTCAATATTTCCGGTAGAAATTATCGCACCGTCTTTAACCAGTATGTCGGCAGGCGGCGATTGTTTCGCTCCGAACATCTTGAGCATCATCGCCGGGGTGGAGGTAAGCATCAAAGCATCATCTTCGTGCGCAATTATTTTGGCCCCCGTCAGCTTCTGCATATCGGCATTGCCGCCGATATGATCAACATGACCATGAGTGTTGACTATATAATTAATTTTCAGTTTGTTTTCTTTCGCTACCGCAATAATTTCTTTGGCATTATCAGCGGGATCAATAACTAAAGCATCACCTGTGACTGTATCCCCGACAAGGTAGGCAAAAACAGCCATGTTGCCGACTTGCAATTGTTTTATGAACATTTATGTGCCTCCCCCAAAAAACAGGAAAGTGGATTAGCATTATTTGATTGAATTCGTCAATTTAAATCCGGCACTGCTTTCTCCACCTTACTGCCGTTGCAATATTGCTCCAAAAAAACCATCCATATTGTGTATATGAGGATAAGTGCGGAAAAACCCACTCTTATCAATGAGAGATTTTTGTATTGTTTCGGGGATAGGGGCTAAAGTAAAGTGAGGATTATTTGCAAGAAATTGCGTGATAACATCCTCATTTTCCGCAGGCAGGAGAGAGCAAGTGCAATAAATTAAACGACCTCCTTTTTTAACTCCGCCTGATGCATTTTGCAAAATTATTTTTTGCGTTGCCGCATAGCCTTTCAGATCATTTGCTTGAATACGCCACTTTATTTCTGGATTGCGCCGCAGCGTGCCGGTACCGGAGCAGGGGGCATCCACAAGAACCTGATCAAACTTTTCTGCAAGTTCATCAGGTAGCATGACGCCCAGATCAACCAACTTTGTTTGAATATTATTAATCCCCAGCCGGTCTATTTCTTTTCCTAATTCAGCAAGTTTTCCTTCGTGGCGATCAATGGCAAGAATGCTTCCATTGTTCTTCATTATTGCAGCCAAGTGAGTTGTCTTGCCTCCTGTGCCAGCGCAAACATCCAAAATATTTTCGCTTTGTTTGGGGTTTAGCAAACAAGAAACAAGTTGAGCCCCTTCATCCTGAATACGCAAAAGTCCTTCGCGGAAGAAATCTGTCTTTTGAATAGGCCCGGTAGAATCCGTTAAGACAATACCGTCCGGAGAGAACTTTGTCGTTGCATAACTGAATCCTTCTGCTTTTAACTTTTGTTGCAGCTCTTCTTGCGATGTCTTTAATCTGTTGATTCTTATTGTTAAAGGCGGCATCTCATTATTGGTTTTACAAAGGGCTATAGTTTCTTCTTTGCCGAAAATATTGAGCCACGCTCTAACAAGCCAGAGCGGATGCGAATCAAAGGCGGCGATATGTTCAGCCTGCTGTTTCTTCCATGAAGGGAAAGATATTTTATCGCCCTGGCGAAGGTAGTTTCTCAAGATGGCATTAGTCAGCCCGCTTTGTGCCGGGGCAATTATTTTGGCGGATTTAACCGCTTCATCAACGACAGCAAAAGCAGGCAGGCGGTCACTGAATTTAAGTTGATAGAGGCCGACGCGCAAGACATTCTTGATGCCTTCATCCATCCCGGCGAAATTACCACGATATAGTTTTGATATTATCCAGTCCAGATGACCCTGAAGGCGCAATACTCCATAGACAAGGTGGGTAAGCAGCCGCCCATCCGGCGTTCCGGATAATGAGATTGATGTGAGGCTTTCATCAAGTAGCTCCCCGGCAAAAGCCTGGGTTGCGCGAATCTGATTCAAAATATCGACAGCCTGATGGCGAATTGATTTTTTCATACCCGTTGCCGCAAAATAGTTTCCGGCTGTAAACGATATCCGCGCAGAAATTCGTTTATCGGCAGCCTTTTTTTACCGGCAAGTTGCACTTCTTTTATGATCACATAGCCATCATCTGCCGCAACCGACAGGCTTTGTGATGTATCCGCGCCAATCGTACCCGGTGTTTCTTTCGGCTTGCCTGATTTAGGTTCTGCCGTAAATATTTTTAATGCCTGCCCTTCTAAAAAAGAATAAGCAGCGGGAGTGGGGCAAAGCCCGCGAATGAGATTGACAATATCTGTGCAGCTTTGCTGCCAGTCGATTCGGCCTGTTTCTTTAGTCAGACGTGGAGCAAAGGTGACTCCTGACGAATCCTGCGGCCTTCGTAATGCATTGCCGGCGATTACCTGTTGAATAGCCGTCATCAGTAAATTCGCTCCTTCCTTCGCCAGACGGTCATGCAACTGGCCATAGGTTTCAGTGGTTCCAAGAGGAGTTTCCTGCTGCAATAAAATATCTCCGGAATCCATTCCTTCATCCATCAGCATGATGGTCACTCCGGTTTTTGTCTCCCCTCGGATGATACTCCAGTTGAGCGGCGCAGCACCCCGGTATTTCGGCAGCAGCGATGGGTGGATATTGAGGCAGCCAAGTTTGGGGAATTCAATGATGGACTTTGGCAGAATCTGGCCAAATGCTGCAACGACAACCATTTCGGGCTTTAACTGATAAAAAATATCTAAAAAAGATTGGTCTCTAACCTTTTGCGGCTGAAAAACAGGCAGACCTAAGCTCTGCGCCAAGAGCTTTGCAGGCGAAGCAATTTCTTTCTGGCCACGGCCGGCAGGACGATCCGGCTGGGTAACAACTCCGATCACAGGGTAATTAGTACTGGAAAGCAACTCCAGTGTCGGGAGAGCAAAGGCAGGAGTCCCCATAAATAAAATGCGTGGTTTGGCCATGAATGTTCATCTTCCTTTCCAGAATATATATAGGGAAATAAAAAAAATGTGTCAAGAATTACCAACGCAAGATGAAAATTAATTGCTTTTATTTCGTTTCGTCAATAAAGTGTAACTGCAAGTTAATATGGAGGGAGGACTGGCGCCATTTTTAGTAATACAATAAATAAAATCAAAGCCTTACCGCTTGATTTCCGGCTATTTTTAGCGGCAACCTTTGTTTTTGGGTTTGCGCAGAGCATTGTCGATTCCACTTTTAATAATTTTTTGAATGAGACTTTCCTTATTACCGATTTCCAGCGGGGATTTTTGGAATTGCCCCGGGAGTTGCCCGGTTTTCTGGTTATCTTTATTTCTGCCCTTTTGTTTTTTCTGTGTTCTCGAAGGCAGGCTTTTGTGGCCAATTTGCTTTGCGCTTTCGGAATATTGCTGATTGGCTTTTGTTCACCGGGTTTTTCCATAATGATTGTCTGGCTTTTTATTTTCAGTGTCGGTCAGCATTTGTTATTGCCGCTTAGTCAGAGCATCGGTATGGAACTGGCGACTGATGGCAAAACCGGCAGAAGGCTTGGGCAATTTAGCGCGCTTGCCAACGTCTCGGCAATTATTGGCTCTCTGGCCATTTTTATCGGCTTCAAATATCTTAATCTTAATTTCCGGATTTCTTACGCGGTGGCTTTTGTGGCTTTTCTGACCGTGGCGATCTTGATATTTATGATGCAAAAGGATCAGCCTTATGCGGCAAAAACTAAATTCAAGCTGCGTAAGGAATACAAGCTGTATTATTGGCTCAACATCCTTTATGGAACGCGTAAACAGATATTTTTAACTTTCGCGCCCTGGGTGTTGGTTACAGTATTTAGGCAGAAAACGCAGGTTCTGGCCATTCTTCTGGCGATAGGCGGAGTCATTGGCATATTTTTCAAACCCATGCTGGGAAAAGCAATTGATAAGTTAGGGGAAAGATTTATTTTGACCGCCGAGGCGGTAATTCTTGTTTTCGTCTGCATCGGTTATGGTTTTGCCAGAGTCGTATTTACCGAAACAGCAGCGATGTTTATTGCTTTTACCTGCTATATTATTGATCAGATGCTGATGTCGGTAAGCATGGCGCGAGCGACGTATCTGAAAAAAATAGCGGTAGTGCCAGAAGATGTCGCCCAGACACTGACAATGGGTGTAACCATTGATCACATTTTTTCGATCAGCGTCGCTCTTCTAGGCGGCTTTGTCTGGATTAAATGGGGTTATCAGTATGTATTTCTTCTGGGCGCGTTTATCGCCGTGATCAATTTCTTTTCGGCATTGAGAGTTAAAACTGATAGGCAACAGATTTGCATAAAATAATTGCAATCCCATTGCCTCACAATAAATGTTACCGAGGAAAGAGTGTTTTAATTTAGTTTTCTGATTGCCCTTTCCGGGAATCTCTGCTATTTTGCAGCTCGAAAAAGCACGAAAAAGACATTCGTGAGTAAATATAAAAACTGATCAAACGTGATTGCGCAACTATTTGATTTCAAATGTGATAAAATAAATAATCTTCTGGGATAATTAGAGCGGTTTAGCTCTAAAATATAAAAGAAAAATAAGGAGGATCGTATGGCAAGTTTGTGGATTGACGAAAGGGATATCAAATTCCAACTGCATGAGGTTTTCAATATCGGTGAAACGATATTGGGCAAAGGCCGTTATGTAGATCATGACGTGGATATGTGCAACATGGTGCTGGATCAGGCGCAGAAATTCGCCGAGGCCGAAATAGCCCCTACATATCCGGACGAGGTTCATCGCAAACCGGTTGAAGCGGTGTTCAAGGACGGAAAAGTTTTTGCGCCGGAAGCCTATCACCGTCTTTGGAAAATGTATTGTGAAGGTGGCTGGATGACCACAGCCGATTCGCCCGAAGTTGGCGGTCAGTCCTTCCCGTTTATTATCGGGGGGGCGGTTGCCAATATGTTTCTGGCGACCAATCAGGCCTTTGTCATGTACACCGGTCTGAGCCACGGTGCGGCACGATTGATGGAAGACCATTTTCAGCATCCTCTGCGCGACATTATCATCGAAAAGATGTTCACCGGCGCATGGGCCGGCACGATGTGCCTGACCGAGCCGGGCTCCGGATCAGACCTGGGCATACTGAAAACCACGGCCAAGAAGAATGCAGACGGTACATACTCCATCACCGGCACCAAATGCTTCATTTCGGCCGGCGACCATGACCTGACGGAGAATATCATCCACCCGGTTCTGGCCCGCATCGAAGGTGATCCGGAAGGAACGAAGGGAATTTCTATCTTTATGGTTCCCAAAATTCGCTTCAATGAGAAGGGCGAGCTGGGAGAACCCAACGACGTGCAGTGCGGCAATATTGAAAGCAAAATGGGCATTCACGGCAACTCCACCTGCACGCTGAACTTCGGTACGGACGGCAAGTGCATCGGCTACCTCATGGGCGAGGAGCGCGCAGGCATGAAAATCATGTTCCAGATGATGAACGAAGAGCGCCAGGGCGTGGGCATGATGGGTGTATCGCTGGCCATGTCGGCCTATCTGCATGCGCTCGACTATGCCAAACAGCGCATCCAGGGCTCGAACATCATTGCCGTGGCCATGAAGGATCCCAATGCCAAGGCGGTGCCGATTATTCAGCATCCGGACGTGCGCCGCATGCTGATAAAACAGAAGAGCATCACCGAAGGCATCCGCGCTCTGGCTCTGCTTTGCTATTATGCCATGGATCGTGAATTCAACGCCGGTCTCGAGCAGAACGAACAGGAGAAAGAATACTGGCATGGCATGATCGAATTGCTCACCCCGATGGTCAAGTCCTACGGCACCGAGAAAGGCATGGAAGTATGTTCGGACGCCGTCCAGACTTACGGCGGTTACGGCTACTGCCGTGAATATCCGGTCGAGCAGATGATGCGTGATCAGAAGATCAACCTGATTTACGAAGGCACCAACGGCATTCAGGCGATGGATCTTTTGGGACGCAAACTCGGCATGAAAAAGGGTTTGTATTTCATGAACCTTTTGGGTCTGACCCAGGCGGCTGTTGCCGAAGCCAAGGCTAATGACAGTTTAAAAGCCGATGCGGAAATCGTCGAAGGCGCGCTCAATGCCTGTGCGGGAGCCGCTATGGATTTTGCCAAGATGATGAAAACGGCGCCCTTTGTTCCGCTGATTGGCGCTTGCGATTTCCTCAATTGCCTGTCTGACGCTGTGGTGGGCTGGCTGCACATCTGGATGGCCAATGCCGCAACCAAGGGTCTGGCCAATGCGACAAACGATAGGGATAAAGCCTTCTATAACGGTAAAATCCAGGGCGCCAAATTCTTTATCAACCGCACTACCGGCCTCGTACCGGCGAAGTTGGATAACCTCAAAAAGGATGAGCAGAGTGCAATGAACATCAGCGAAGAGGGATTCGCCGTTTAAGGGGAATTTCAAATCAGTATAAACAAAAAGGGGGACCATATAGGTTCCCCTTTTTTACTGGATCCCCGTGTCTCGCTACGCTTGCATAACCTGAAGTTCACAATCAAGAATGACAAACACTAATTACATAAAACTTTCCGGATCAACATCAACCGTAATCTTCACTGCACTGTCAGTATGTTTCTCTAAAAGTTCCCGCGCGATTTGATGCAAGGCATTTACATCTTGTCCTTTGATCAGCATCTGGTAGCGAAAGTGCCCGCGAATTTTAGCCAGTGGTGATTCTGCCGGGCCGATAATTTCTGCTGCACCACACAGACGCGCTGCTAGTTTTTTCGCCTGCTTGCCGATGAGGTTTGCCCGCGCAATCAGTGCTTCTTTTTTAATCGAAGATAAACGCACATTGATAATCCGGCCAAACGGCGGGTATTGTAGCGCCTGGCGATACTCGATTTCTTCTGCGTAAAATGATTTGTAGTCGTGACTTTGCGCGTGCTTCAGGGCATAGTGTTCCGGATTAAAAGTCTGAATAATGACTCTGCCCGGGGCATCCCCGCGACCGCCACGGCCTGCTACT
>JBAXON010000066.1:0-12986 GCA_037133255.1 Deltaproteobacteria bacterium | reverse complement strand
ATACTGTAATATTAACAAAATTTTTCATTTAATTTATCTTTATCCCAAATTCGTACTTTATTATAATCTAGTTTCTTTAATATTTCTTTTTCAATATCAATATTATATACTCCTGCAAGGTGTAGTATTCTTTGTATTGCATCTCCAAGTTCCTCATTAAATCCATCTTTCCCCTCAATATTTTTATGCCTATAAGCTTCATATACTTCAGAGATTTCAGTATGAATTAATGCAATTTTTTCTCCTACATTAATATCTTCAGGAAGTGTTCCAAATCCCTTATCTTTTGCTTGCTCCATTATTAATTCTTGCAGTTCTTTAAGTGTTAGTTCGTCATGAATAATTTGTTCTTTTTTATCCCCATAATCAAATTTTTTATTTTCAATTTCATAAATACCAAATGTCAATTTAGAATCTTTACCACTTATTGAAAAACCATCCTGTTTTATTCCGATACTATTAAGAATTTCAATAAATAAGAAAGAATTTCCATTTATTAACTCTGAAACTACATTCTCATATGAATTTCCTGTATTGTTAGCTTCTAACCAATTTTCAATTAGCACTAACAATTTAGAGTTTTCTAAAATATTTGATTCGCTTGGAGCAACAACCTGATAATCCATTTCTTCTCCATCAAATATAATTTTAATTTCAGAACCTGTTTGAATTTTTCCTGTATCTTCTATTTCTTTTACAACAGCTTCAAAACTCCTTTTTTCCTTGGCGATGAGTGACGGATTGGTTGTAACGCCATCAACCATTCCCAGGGCAAGCCCTTCCCTTATTTCCGCAATATTGGCTGTATCAATAAAAAATTTCACAATTACCCCCGTTTTGATTAGTTTATTTTATTTCAAAATATTTTTCACAACATTCTTTACTGCAAAAATAATGTTCTTTACCAGCTATTTCTTTTTTGCAGGCCTGACTGATTGGAATGTATGTGTGGCAGTATGGATCTTCGACCAATTCTTCACCGGCTGCCACAGTTGATTTATTGTTATTCTGCGCGACAAATGGTTTTTCCCCTCGAAAACTTTTTATTATCTTGTAGACAACATAAAACAAAATAAAAAATATCAGGAAACGAATTAACATAAACACCTCTTCGTCAAATCACCGCCGTTGTATAGTTCGACAGCGCTTTGATCTTTCAGTCTGTCTTTCAACCCGCGAATAGAAACTCCAAAAGCAGGATGAATATAAAAAGAAGCGATCTCACAGAGAGGCTCCAGAACAAAACGCCGTTTATAAACCTCTGGGTGAGGCACATTCAGGTTAGCTTCATTTATAATATCCTGCCCATAAAAGAGGATATCAAGATCAATAATCCTTGGCTCACCCTTGATCTCTCTTTTGCGCCCCATTGCCGTCTCTATGTGCTGCAATTCACTCAATAGATCGCATGCACTGAGATCTGTCTTAATTTCGCAAACAGCATTGATAAACCAGTCTTGATGATTATCTGTATTAATATTCACCGGTTCGGTCAAATAAAAGGATGATGTAATCATTAATTGGATATCGGAAACAAAAGAAATTTTTTCAATCGCATCTCGGCAATTTTGTACAGGGTTTCCTAAATTGGAACCAATTCCGATATAACATACAATTCCAGCCACAACACAAAACCTTTCAATCTCTTAATCCCAATACATCCTGCATATCATATAAGCCATTTTTTTGATTGACTATCCACTCGGCCGCACGAATCGCGCCTTGTGCAAAATTATCCCGACTGTGAGCCCGGTGAATAAATTCAAGTCTTTCTCCTATGCCACCAAAGATAACAGTATGTTCTCCCACTATGTCGCCAGCGCGAATTGTCTGGATACCGATTTCTTTTTTTGTCCGCTCACCAATGAGACCTTTCCGCGAATAAACCCCTACCTTTTGTAAATCCCGCCCTAATTTATCTGCGATAACCTGCGCCATTTTCATCGCTGTGCCACTGGGCGCGTCTTTCTTCAAATGATGGTGAGCTTCAATAATCTCGACGTCATAATCATCATTAAGAATCCCGGCACAATATTCTAGCATCTTCAACATAACATTGACTCCAACGCTCATATTAGGCGCCAACACACACCTTGTAACTTTCGCCAGTTCTGAAACTGTCTTCATTTCTTCGACGGTAAACCCTGTGGAACCAATGACAATTGCGCGATTTCTCTCCCCGGCTATTTTCAAGTAATTTAGTGAAGCTTCGTGGTTGGTAAAATCAATAACAACGTCGGCCTGATCAATGCAGTTAAGAAGTTGGTCAGAAACCAGCGCTCCGGTCTTGCCCAATCCCAGGCTATGCCCGACATCACGGCCAACAATCGGATGACCCGGTACTTCGAGGGCTGCGACAACTTTGATTTCTTCCATAGCGGAGATAAGGCTGATAATTCTGCCGCCCATTCTTCCTCCGGCTCCCGTAACAATAGCTTTTACCATCTAATGATCTCCTCAATTTGTTTAAACAATCAGTCCGTAATCAACCATAACCTTTCTTAACTTTTCATAATTTGCTTCAGCCATTTTGCACAAAGGTAGACGATATTCATATTGAATTTTACCCATCATCGCTAAAGCTGCCTTTACCGGCGTAGGATTAACTTCAACAAAGAGAACATCAAATAATTTGCTCATCTTTTTATGTAAAGCCTTAGCCTTGTTCAAGTCTTTGGCCTCAATGGCATCCACAAGAGCGGACATATCCGCAGGCACTACGTTGGAGGCGACAGATATTACTCCTTTACCGCCAATTGCCATAAGCGGCAGAGTGAATACATCATCGCCGGACAGAACTGCAAAATCATCGCCACACAGATCTATAATATCGCTCATCTGCTTAATCGAGCCGGTTGCCTCTTTGATGCCTACGATATTTTTAATTTTTGCCAGCTTCGCGACCATTTCCGGCATAATATTTACACCGGTGCGACTGGGTATATTATATGGGATTATCGGTATATTCACACTTTCTGCTATTGTTTTAAAGTGCTGATAAATACCTTCCTGTGTGGGACGATTATAATATGGCGCCACAATGAGCGCACCGTCCGCACCTGCATCATAAGCGTGTTTTGTCAGACGCATCGCTTCTGACGTACTGTTTGATCCAGTGCCGGCAATGACCGGAACTCTTTTTTTCACCGCTTCAATTGTTATTTCGATGACCCGGTCGTGTTCGTCATGAGAAAGCGTCGGAGACTCTCCGGTAGTGCCGCAAGGAACAATACCGTCTGTTCCGTTGATAATCTGAAATTCAATAAGTTCCCGCAGTGCTTCCTCATCAACTTTTCCATTTTTAAAAGGTGTCACAATTGCAACTATTGCCCCTTTAAACATATAAATGCCTCCTCTAATCCTTGTTCACTTATAATCTATTTCTGCCGCGGATGCATCCTGGCAAGAGCCTGCATCATCACAAAGAATTAAACGATAATTGTAAATTTTCCCCTTGACAACTTTTTTGTCTGTATAACTTAATGCGCTGGACACTTTATTGTCCAATACTGTCCCTTTTATTTGCATTTGGTTAATGCGTTCAAATGTGCGTGGGCAATCCTTGCATTCGTTTCCGGCAGTACCAACCTCGCTTTTTTCTATATTAATAAAATTAATTTTTCCATCCGTATCCTGAAAATTCCATTTCAGCATTACAGCATCATCTGCTGGTATCGCTTGCATATCTTTTACGATCAGTCGGTAATCACTTATATGCTGTATGGGCACAGGATTGGCTTTGAGACCACACCCACTAATAACAAACAATAATACCAGACAAACAATTAATCTATTTTCCCCCTGAGTTTTTTTCATACTCTCTGATCCTTTCCTGAACGGCAGCAGTTGCCGTTCCCCCTTTGTGATTATGTGAATTAACCGCTTTTTCCAGTTTAATTTTCTCTTTAATCTCTTCAGTAAAACCGGCATAATATTTCTGATACTCTCTCAGGCTTAAATCTTTCAATCCTTTTTTATTCTTCAGACAATATGCGACAATCTTCCCGACAATTTCATGAGATTGACGAAATGGCATGCCCTTTTTAACTAAATACTCGGCAACTTCCGTTGCGGTGGAAAACCCTCCCTGCGCGGCTAAATACATTTGTTCGGCATTAAACTTTGTATGCCCAATCATTTCCGTAAAAATGGACAGACAATCCTTAACGGTATCAACAGCATCGAATAATGGCTCCTTGTCTTCCTGCAAATCGCGATTATAACTCATGGGCAAGCCTTTGAGTAGAGTCATAATGGCAAAAAGATCTCCATAAACCCGGGCTGTTTTCCCTCTGATTAACTCCGCCACATCAGGATTTTTCTTCTGAGGCATAATGCTGCTGCCAGTGGTATAAGCATCAGAGATTTCGATATAACCAAATTCATCCGATGACCATAAAATTATATCTTCACAAAACCGGCTCAAATGCATCATGATTAGTGACGACGAAAAAATGAACTCTGCGATAAAATCACGGTCAGCCACCGTATCCATGCTGTTTTTGCTTATTTCCGGAAATTTTAATATATTTGCCGTTTGCTGCCGATTAATCGGCAAACTTGTCCCGGCAAGGGCCGCAGCACCTAGCGGCAAAACATTAAGTCTGATTTTACAATCTCTCAGCCTTTGTCCGTCACGCGCGAACATTTCCACAAAAGCAAGAAGATAGTGAGAAAGCAATACCGGCTGGGCCTTTTGCATGTGTGTGTATCCCGGCATAATTGTTTTAATCTCACTTTTTGCTAATTTGACCAGCTGAGTTTGCAGTTGAACCAACAGGGCAAGTATCAGTTCAATCTCCGCCCGCAGAAAAAGCCTTGCATCAAGGGCAATTTGATCGTTGCGGCTCCTGGCCGTATGCAGTTTCCCGCCCGCTTCCCCAATTCGACGAGTTAGTTCCTTTTCAATAGCCATGTGAATATCTTCATCAGAGGCGTTAAATTTAATTTTCCCTTTTTCTATGTCTGCTAAAATACTTTTCAGGGCAGACACAATTTTTTGAGCATCGCGCTTACCTATTATGCCCTGCGAGGCGAGCATTGTGGCGTGAGCGACAGAGCCTTCAATATCGTAACGATAAAGCCTTTGATCATAATGAATGGAAGAAGTAAATTTCTCCACATTTTTCGCAGTTGGTTTTTGAAACCGCCCACCCCATGGTTTTTTTGTGTCCGCCATGAATTTATACCAATTTGCTATCAAACATTAAAGGTTTAATTTACCGGGCATAATACCAAGTAAGCTTTCAAACATTCATATTTTAATGTTTGAGAGGAACTTGGTATTATCTCCGCATCGTTAGCGTTTATTTTTTAAGATACTCTGGATTCGAAGACGCAAGCCATTTAGCCTGATGAATCCTGTAGCATCCTGCTGGTTGTAAACCTGATCTTTCTCAAATGTAGCAAAGGCTTCACTGTAAAGTGATTGAGGCGATTTGCGTCCGACAACAATACAGTTTCCCTTATATAATTTCAACCGCGCCGTGCCGGTAACATTTTCCTGAGTGGCATCAATGTAAGTCTGGAGCGTTTTCATTTCTGGCGAATACCAGAAACCATTATAAACAAGTTGAGCATACTTCGGTATCAGCGAATCCCTCATCATCATGACTTCGCGATCCATCGTGATGGATTCCACCGCGCGGTGCGCAGCCCACAGTACCGTCCCGCCGGGGGTTTCATAGACGCCTCTTGATTTCATTCCCACAAACCGGTTTTCGACCATATCTACACGCCCAATACCATTTTCACCACCAACAGTATTCATATAATCCATTAGCTTTGCCGGCGACATCTTTTTGCCGTTCACCGCTACCGGGTTTCCTTTTTCAAAATCAATTTCCACATAGGTTGGTTTATCCGGAGCTGCTTCAGGAGATTTTGTCAGCACAAAAATATCTTCCGGCGCTTCAGCCCAGGTATCTTCCAGAATACCTCCTTCATGCGATATATGCAACAAGTTACGATCTGAACTGTATGGCTTGGCTTTTGTGAGTGGAACAGGAATGTTATGCTTTTCGGCGTAATCGAACATGGATTCCCGGGAATTAAATTTCCAGTTATCATCCCGCCAGGCTGCGATAATTTTAATTGCCGGATTCAAAGCGATGAAAGTGAGCTCAAATCTGACCTGATCGTTCCCCTTTCCTGTCGCTCCGTGAGACACAGCATCCGCGCCTTCCAGTTTGGCTATTTCAATTTGCCGTTTGGCAATAAGCGGCCTGGCAAGCGATGTGCCCAGGAGATAGGTTCCTTCATAAAGAGCATTCGCGCGCAGCGCGGGAAAGACAAAATCTCTGGCAAATTCTTCCTGCAAATCTTCAATATATATTTTACTGGCTCCGGTGTTGATTGCCTTTTCTTTAAGTCCGGTTAATTCCTCTTTTTGCCCCAGATCCGCAGCAAAACAGACAACTTCACATTTATAAGTTTCTATCAACCAGCGCACAAGTACCGACGTATCCAAACCGCCTGAATATGCTAAAACGACTTTATTAACTTTCCCTGACAATTCTGTATCCTCCTAAAGTAAAATTTCTAAGATTGCCTTTTGCACATGAAGACGGTTCTCCGCTTGATCAATTACCACGGAATGAGGACCGTCAATAACATCTGCAGTTATCTCTTCGCCACGATGTGCTGGCAGACAATGCATTACTATCGCGTCATTTTTTGCTTCTGCCAAAAGCTTTGTATTTATTGAATAATTTTTAAATATTTTTTTCCTTTCCGTATCCTCGGCCTCCTGACCCATGCTTGTCCAGACATCTGTATATAGAACATCAGCGTTTCTTGCCGCATCCAGTGGATCACTATAAAGGGTTATTCCTTCACTGGCTTGCCTTGCGCATTTAGTCATAATCTCCTTATTTGGCTCATAACCTTTAGGACAGGCAAGTGCCAATTGAATTGGCAATCTGGCTGCCGCTTCAATCCAGCTGTTAGCTATATTATTACCGTCTCCGATGTATGCAATTTTCAGCTTTTCATACGAACCTTTCTTTTCTTTAATTGTGAAAAGATCACTGAGAATTTGACATGGATGGAATAAATCGGTCAACCCATTGATTACAGGAATTATCGCATATCGGGCAAATTCTTCCACACTATCCTGAGTAAAAGTTCTAATCATTATGCCATTTAAATATCTCGACATCATGTGGGCCGAATCCGCAATAGTTTCTCCGCGGCCTATTTGCGTATCACGGGAATTTAAAAACAAGGCAATGCCGCCCAATTGATACATGCCGACTTCAAAAGAAATTCTTGTCCGGGTCGAAGATTTATCAAAAATCATCCCCAGTGTTTTCCCTTTAAGCGACGCATGCTCTTTCCCTTGCTTCAGAAGCTTCTTGAGCCGGGCGGCATTTTTCCATATGTTTTCAAAATCCGCCGTTTCCAGATCGTAAATGCTCAGTAAATCTTTTTTCATTTACCCTCCATCACCGCATCGAGTATATCGATTGCCTGATCAACTTCCTGTATAGTAATGATCAGAGGTGGCACAAAGCGCAAAGTCTTGCCCCCGGTGCAATTAATCAATAACCCGCGCTTCATGCAATCGCTTACAATATCACTACCCTCGATATTGAGTCCGCAGGCAAGCATCAGTCCCCTGCCCCGAATTTCCGTAATTATCTGATGTTTCTGCTGCAACTGTTTTAACCGGGACAGAAAATATTCCCCTGTTTTACATGATTGTTCCAGTATGCCATTTTTAAGCATTGTTTGAACTGTAGCAACGCCTGCAGCCATAGCCAGAGGATTGCCACCAAAGGTTGACGCGTGATTGCCCGGAGCAAAAGCTTTGGCGATTTCATTTGTCGAAAGCATTGCGCCAACGGGGAAACCGTTTCCCAATGCTTTAGCCAGAGTCATTATATCCGGTTTAATTTTTGAATGTTCATAAGCAAATAATTTTCCGGTTCGCCCCATACCTGTTTGCACTTCATCCATAATCAATAGAATTCCGTGCCGGTCACAAATATCGCGCACACCAGCTAAGTATTTATCATCGGGAATGATGACGCCTCCTTCGCCCTGAATCGGCTCCAGCATTATACCACACGTCTTAGCAGTAATGGCCTTTTCCAGTGCCTTCAGATCATTAAAACGCACATAGCTAAAACCTTCAAGTAACGGCGTAAATCCAAATTGAAATTTTTTCTGCCCTGTGGCGGTAATCGTGGCCATCGTCCGGCCATGAAAGGAATCCTTCATGGTAATTAATTCAAATTTATCCGGTCCCATATTTTCATGGGCATACTTTCGCGCTAGTTTGATTGCCGCCTCATTTGCTTCCGCTCCGCTGTTGCAAAAAAATACTTTGTCCGCGAAAGAATTTTCCACGAGCAAGCGAGCTAACTGACCCTGAGGTTGAGTATAATACAAGTTGGAAACATGCATTAAGCTCTGAACCTGTTCTTTGATGTCGGACACTACATTGGGGTGACAGTGCCCAAGATTACAGACGGCAATACCTGCAACAAGATCAAGGTACTCCCTGCCATTTGCATCCCAAAGCTTTGTACCCAAACCTTTTACCATGGCAACAGGAAACCGTTTGTAGGTATTCATTATATTTTCATCAGCCAAAAGCATTATTTCTTTTTCAGTCATTTTCCGGCATCTACCTTTCTTGTGTTAAAGAACTATTTCCGTACCAATTCCTTTATCCGTGAATACTTCCAGCAGGATTGCATGCCTTAAGCGACCGTCAATAATGTGCGCTTTTTTTACTCCGCATTTAAGAGCCTTCAGGCAGCATTTAACTTTGGGAAACATCCCGCCTTCCACAACGCCTTCCTCAATGAGCTTCATTGCTTCTTTATCATTCATCGCGTTGATTAGCTTCTTATCTTTACCCATCACTCCTTCAACATCGGTAAGCAGTAATAGCTTATCCGCCTGCAAGGCCGCTGCAACTTCCCCGGCCACAATATCGGCATTGATGTTATAAGTTTCTCCCGCATCGCCAATTCCTGTAGGCGCTATTACCGGAATAAAAGCATTCTGGCTGAGAGATACAATTAATTCAGAGTTGATAGCTTTCACCTTTCCCACGAGGCCTATATCGATAATTTCCGGCGGTGTGTTCTTTACTTTTTCTTCGCTTAAATAATATTTTTCCGCCTTGATCAAATTACCGTCCTTACCGCTCAATCCCACAGCATTTCCACCATGCCGGTTAATCAAACCAACTATTTCTTGATTAACCATTCCGACAAGAACCATTTCAACAATATTCATGGTCTCTTCATCAGTAACACGCATTCCCTGGATGAACTTTGATTCTTTGCCGAGCTTTTTGAGCAATGTACCTATTTGCGGACCACCGCCATGAACGACAACAGGATTCATGCCGATATATTTCATCATAACTACGTCCTGGGCAAACTTATCCTTTAACTCATCATCAACCATGGCATGACCGCCGTATTTGATGACAATGGTCTTGTTATAAAATCGTTTAATGTAAGGCAGGGCTTCAATCAAGATCTCCGCCCTTTCCATCGAATTTTGAATATCGCTCATTTTCAACTCCATTAAAGAATGTAACGACTTAAATCTTCATCTTCTACGATATCATCGAGTTTTTCCTGTACGTATTTTGCGTCAATCGTTATTTCTTTTTCTTTCATGTCCGGTGCTTCAAATGATATTTCATCCAATAATGTTTCCATAATTGTATAGAGCCTTCTGGCTCCTATATCTTCCGTTCTTTCATTGACTACTGTTGCCACTTGAGCAATTTCGGCCACGGCATCATCGGTAAATATTATTTTAATACCTTCTGTCGCCATCATTTCCGTATATTGCTTAACAAGCGCGTTATTGGGCTCCGTTAAAATACGAATGAATTCTTCTTTCCCTAATGAATCCAATTCAACTCGAATGGGAAAACGTCCCTGGAGTTCCGGGATCAAATCAGAAGGCTTGGAAGAACTAAACGCGCCTGCCGCAATAAAAAGGATATGGTCTGTTTTAACCATTCCATAACGGGTATTGACATTTGAACCTTCCACTATCGGCAGTAAATCTCTCTGGACACCTTCACGCGAAACATCAGGGCCGTGCGGCGAATCACTACCGACAATTTTGTCAATTTCATCAAGAAATATTATTCCCGATTGCTCTACCCTCTCCACAGCAGTTTTAGTCACTTTTTCCATATCAATCAGCTTTTGTGCTTCTTCTCCTGCCAGTATTTCCATGGCTTCCGGAACTTTGACGGTTCTTTTTTTCTTTTTCTGCGGTATCATATTGCCCAGCATATCTTTAATGTTGAGCCCCATATCCTCCATGCCCGCGGCAGAAAATATTTCAATCATCGGACCGCTTCTTGGTTCGGTAACTTCCAATTCCACAACTCTGCTGTTGAGCTTCCCATCTTTAAGTTGTTTGCGTAACTTTTCTCTGGTTGCATCGGATTTCTGCGGTTGCTCCAACGCAGTCTCGGTGTTTTCTGTATTCACAGAATCGTCGAGCATTTCGCCTACTTTGACTTCCGAAAGTCTCGGCGGCAACAAAATATCAAGCATTCTTTCTTCCGCGATCTCGGCAGCTTTGGCGCGTACATTTTCCTGTTCTTCGGATTTGGCATTATTCACACTGAGCTCAACTAAATCACGAACCATCGACTCAACATCTCGTCCAACATACCCGACTTCCGTAAATTTGGAAGCTTCCACTTTTAGGAAAGGTGAATTATCCAGTTTAGCCAGTCTGCGGGCTATTTCCGTTTTACCAACACCTGTCGGTCCGATCATGATAATATTTTTCGGTGATATTTCATCGGCCAGTTCCTGAGGCACATTCTGCCTGCGCCATCTGTTGCGAAGAGCTATAGCCACAGCCCTTTTTGCGTCACCCTGACCGATTATGTGCCTGTCTAATTTTGCCACTATTTCGCGGGGTGTTAACCCAGTGCTTATCATATATTAATCCTATTCCTTACCTTTGCTCTTTTTTGTTTCTTTTGGTTTATCTGCAGCAACTTCAATTTCTTCCATTGTTAGATGATTATTAGTGTAAATACAAATATCCGCCGCAATTTTCATGGATTCTTTGGCAATTTCTGTTGAGGACAGATTGCTGTGACGCACCAGCGCGCGTGCCGCCGCCTGCGCGTAAGGCCCGCCAGAACCTATGGCCATAACATCATCATCAGATTCAATCACATCGCCATTACCGGAAATGATCAGAGAGTGATCCCGGCTTACCGCAATCATCAATGCCTCCAGATGCCGCAATACCCGGTCGGTGCGCCAATCCTTGGTCAATTCTACTGCCGCTCGCAGCAAATTGCCGTTATATTGTTCCAACTTTTGATCAAAGCGGTCAAACAGGGTAAAGGCATCGGCTGTGGCACCGGCAAAACCAACAATGACTTCGTCGTTATAAAGCCTGCGTACCTTACGCGCTCCATGCTTCAGGATTGTCGTATCCAAGGTAACCTGACCATCACCAGCTACCGTAATTTTACCATTATGTTTTACTGCCAATATTGTGGTGCTTCTTATCGTCATTTCTTCTCCTTACTTTTTAGCACGCGGATGGGCATTGTCGTAGACTTCCATCATCCGGTTAATATTCACTGCCGTATATTTCTGAGTTGTGGAAAGGCTCTCATGGCCCAGCAATTCCTGAATCGACCGCAAATCCGCGCCGGCATTTAAAAGATGAGTGGCAAAAGTATGTCGCAACGAGTGTGGACTTATCTTGCGGCCTATTCCGCTTTTCACTGTCATTGCGTCAACTATTCGGGCAATGCTTCTTGCCGTAATTCTTTTACCCCGCGTATTTAAAAACAGCGGATTTTTAAACAGATTCTCATCACACTTTTTTCTGACCTCTGTGGTCTTCTTCAAATACTCGTCAATCGCTTGCAGGGCCTGCTTACCTACCGGAACTATTCTTTCTTTTTTCCCCTTCCCGCGTAATTTAACCAACGCCTGCCTAAAATCAAAATCTGTCACGTTAAGTCCGGCAAGCTCGCTTAAACGCAATCCGGAAGAATAAAATAATTCCAGCATGGCAGAATCGCGCAAGCCAGAAACCGAATGATCGCCCTGATCTCCCAAAAGCTGAAACGTCTCATCCACCGAAAGAAAAGTAGGCATATATTTTTCTATTTTCGGCGTCTGGACCATTTCCGCCGGATTATTTTTAACTTTTCCGGCACGTAATAAATACTTATAAAATGACCTAAGTGAAGATACCTTACGATTCACTGTAACTTTTTTTACTTTTTCCTGGTATAGATGACTCAAATATGAACGAATAGTTTCCGGTTCAACATTAACTATGGCATCACCTTTTTTTGTTATATCACTTTCTTGCAGAAAATTGTTGAATTCCTCAACATCCGCCAAATAAGCTTTCAGTGTATGTTTGGAAACATTTCGCTGTACTTCCAGATAAATTTGAAACTCCGCAATAAGGTTTTCCATTACCACTCCGCTTCGCTTCGGGGATAATTCGACTAACGCTTCCTATAGTCAGCGAGTCTCAAATCCCCATTCGCTTCACTCAGGGGATAATTCGTCCTGCAAGTTTCAGCGCGCTTCGCTTCTGAAAATTGGGACTCATTACATTTTATACTTCCCAAAGTCTTCAGCAGAAAGATTTTCCAAAAATTCCTTGATCTTTTCTTCTTTCATCTTGTCCAAATCGCCGATTTTAATGCCAAAATCAACACTGCGCGCTTTTTCAATAACGCTTTCTTCAACAAAAATGGGAACATTAGCCCTCAGAGCTACAGCAATGGCATCGCTGGGACGGGCATCGACAGTAAAATTCTGCCCTTCCCTGCTTAAATAAATATTGGCAAAAAAAGTATTATTACGAATATCAACTATTTCCACTCGGCTTACCGCTACATTGAGAATTTTAAAGCAATCATTAAATAAATCATGAGTCATCGGCCGGGAGAAAACTATCTTTTCTAGTTCCGTTGCAATCGCGCTGGCTTCAAAAAGCCC
>JBAXON010000065.1:0-13085 GCA_037133255.1 Deltaproteobacteria bacterium | reverse complement strand
GGAGCAAGCCGGGCAATGGGCAGGCACGCAGCTTTACAGGGATGTAGCGCGGGCGTATTATACCCGCCTGGCCGTAGAAAAAGATCTGAAGGTTCTGGATAATGAACTTGATCTTTACGCCAAACGAATCAAAGAGCTGCAAGACAGGATTAACATAGGACGATCCCGCGTTACCGAATTGCTCACCGTTCAATCTACTCAGGCCATTCTTAAGGCGCAAAGGGAACTAATATCCGGGCAGTTGTATGTAGCCAAAGAAGTGCTGGCTTTTCTTACGGGCTTGGATCAGGACATTAATTTGAATGATATGGATGAAGTCCCTTCCCAACTTGGATCACTTTCAAGCTATCAAAACAAAATAAGCGCACGGCCTGATATTATGGCCGCGTTAAAAAATGTGGAGGCATTCAAATCCCAGGTTTCCGTGGCCAAAGGAGCTCATCTGCCATCCGTGGATTTGATCGGCAACTATTACGCCGATCGTCCTGATCTCACCAGAAACGGGGATTGGGATGTGGGCATTGTCGTGACTTTGCCCATTTTTATGGGAGGAATTATTTCCTCGAATGTGAAGACCGCGCAATCTCAGCAACGCCAGAGCGAATTACAATTAAGCCGGGTGCAGCGGTTGGCCATGGAAGAAATCCGCTCACTTTATCACAACCTCAAGGCAGATCTTTCGCAACTTTCGGCTCTGCAAGAGGCATTTAACCTGGCGGAAAAAAATTACAAAGCCAATGTCAGGGATTATGAGCGCAATTTAGTCACTAACCTCGACGTATTGCAGGCGCTCACTGCGTATCAGGATACGCAACGTTCACTGGAAAAAATCCGTTACCTGACCAAGATTGATTTTAACCAATTGGAAGCCGCTTCGGCATTGCGGCTCTATCTTATCAATAATCCGGAAAAGCAATGAATTTATCAGAGATATCAATAAAGCGGCCCGTATTTGCATGGATGCTTATGTTCGGGCTCATCGTCTTCGGCGGGATCTGCTTTATGCGCATGGGAATAAGCCAGCTTCCCGACGTGGATTATCCCGTCGTCTCCGTCAATATCCGTCTGGAAGGAGCGGCGCCGGAGGTTATCGAAACCTCTATTGTCGATATCGTTGAAAACGCGGTGATGACCATCCAGAGTATCCGTAGCATCTCTTCGCGCTCGGAAAACAGTGAAGGCACAGTTACGATTGAGTTTGAGCTCGACCGTGACATTGATCTTGCGGTTCAGGATGTTCAGGCCAAAATCGCCGCCGTGATGCAAAAACTTCCCAAAGATACTGCTTCACCGACTATCCGTAAATCGAATCCCGAAGATCAGCCGATTATGCTGCTGACTTTGGAGAGCGATAAGTTTCCCCTTAAAGACCTGATGTCCTACGCTAATGACCGCATCAAGAATCAGTTCTCCACGGTAGCAGGCGTAGGCGACATTACTATGGGGGGTTACCGCGACCCCAACCTGCGTATCTGGGTTAATGAAAAATCCCTCAATGCCTACTCGCTTTCGGTCAATGACGTCATTAACACGATTGCTAATGAACATCTGGAAAGACCAGCCGGTCAGTTAGAAGAGGGAAAACGGCAGTTGAATGTCCGGACCATGGGTGAGGCAAAAACTCTGGAGGAGTTTAGTAACCTGCTCATTAATCAGCGAGGCGGTCAGCCGAACTACGCCCCCATTCCCTTGAAGAAAGTCGCCAGAATCGAGGAAGGTTTAGCCGACACCTTGAGCATCAGTCGCGCTATGGGAACCCCCGGTGTCGCCCTCAATATCCTCAAACAGCGCGGGTCTAACGCTGTCGCTGTGGCCAAGGCCGTCCGGATTAAGATCGCGGAAGTACAAAAAGGCCTGCCTGAAGGCATGAAGCTCAGTATTAATTTTGATGCCACTCGTTATATCGAGCAGGCAGTTCACGAGTTAAACTTTACGCTGGTGCTTGCCGCGCTTTTGACGGGTCTTGTTTGCTGGATGTTCCTTGGTTCCTGGTCATCTACTCTTAACGTTCTGTTGGCGATTCCCACATCGGTTGTCGGCACATTTATCGTGCTTTATTTTTCAGGATTTACGCTCAATACCTTTACATTGCTGGGTTTGAGCCTTTCCATAGGAATTGTGGTGGATGACTCCATCATGGTGCTGGAGAACATCATTCGCCATCAGGAAAAGGGCAAAGGCCGGATACTTGCGGCTTTGGCCGGATCAAGCGAGATTTCTTTTGCGGCCATGGCCGCGACTATTTCCGTCGTTGCAATCTTTTTGCCGGTGGCTTTTATGAGTGGTGTTATCGGGAAGTTTTTCTTCCAGTTCGGGGTGACCATCACGGTGGCTGTAATGTTGTCACTTCTCGAGGCTTTGACTTTGACGCCTATGCGTTGTTCGCAGTTTGTGAGTATCGGCAAACGGACGACCCGGTTCGGTCAAGGGGTTGAATGGCTGATGGATAAGGCCAGAGACCTGTATGCCGGCACGCTCGCTCTAGCGCTTAACCATCGCGTAAAGGTTATCGTCATAGCACTGATGGTGTTCGCCTTAAGTTTTTCGGCTCTTTTATTTCTCAACAAGGAGTTCATTCCTCCCGAAGATCAGAGCCGCTTCAACGTCCGCCTCAAAACCCCGGTTGGTTCGGCGCTTTCTTATTCGGACTCGAAATTTAAGGAGGTTGAAAAATTCCTTTCTCAGCGCCCCGAAGTTGATCGTTACGTCTTAAACGTGGGAGGCAGTTCACCCGGCGATGCCAACAGCGGTTCCGCGCGCGTGACGATGAAAGATCGTGGACAGCGTGGTATTGATCCAACCGTTGGGCATGAACTAAGCCAGCAGGAGTTTATGGATATCTGCAGAAAACAGTTTAACAAGATTCCCGATGTCCGCGCGGTCGTCCAGGATCTTTCCATTCGGGCGTTCACTGCTTCTCGAGGGTTCCCTGTAGAGTTCACGGTTCAAGGGCCGGATTGGAATATGCTTGCGGATTATTCCAAGCAAATAGGTGAAGAGCTGGGAAAAACCGGTTTAGTCACCGATCTCGATACTAATTATTCTCTGGGCCAACCTGAACTGCAAGTAGTTCCTGACCGCAAAAAGGCAACTCAATACGGCGTGAGCATTGCCAGCATCTCTCAGGTTGTTGAGGCTATGATTGGAGGAGTTGCGGTTGGCACTTATGAAAAAGACGGCCACCGTTACGACATCCGCGTAAAACTGGAAGAAAGCAAGGAAGACCCTCGCTCTAAAGTCAATAGCCTTTTTGTCCGTAATAACCGGGGCGAGTTGACACCGCTTTCCAAACTTATCACCATGGAAGAAAAAAAGTCCATGATCGAGATCTGGCGCAGCAATCGCGAGCGGTCCATCACAGTTTACGCAAACGTCAAAGCCGGGAAATCACAACAAGATGCTTTGCAAGCCGCCCAGGATATTTCCAAGCGTATCCTGCCACCGGAGTACCATATTGCCCTGACCGGCAGCTCGCAGACATTTACCGAATCACTAAAGAGTCTGGTTTGGGTTCTTTTGCTTGGGATTGTCGTGGCCTACATGGTATTGGCTTCGCAGTTTAACAGCTTCACCGATCCTCTTTCGGTGCTGATGGCTCTGCCTTTCAGCATATCCGGAGCGCTTATGGCGCTGCTCATAACGCAGCGTTCTATTAACATTTATAGTGTCATCGGATTGATCCTGCTTATGGGCATCGTCAAGAAAAATTCAATTCTTCTGGTGGACTTTACTAATCAGGTGAGAGAAAAAGGGGAAGCTTCCGTCGACAAGGCGCTCTTGATTGCCTGCCCCATCCGCTTGCGGCCAATACTTATGACCTCGGTTGCCACCATTGCCGGCGCTATTCCTGCTGCTCTGGCCTTTGGACCGGGGGCGGAGAGTCGCACTCCTATGGCCATTGCTGTTATCGGTGGTGTGATCTTTTCAACGGTGCTTACGCTCTATGTGGTTCCTTGTTTTTACAGGGTCATGTCTCGCTTTGAAGGCAAGCATAAGCATGAGCAACTCATGTCGGATGCCTTTAAAGAAAAAGCAATAACCGAATAAAGCTAATTAAATTTCTTCAGGCTCAATATTATTCCTCCAACCCGTCATCATCTTTTTTGACAGCTGCGGCTTTTAGAGGTCGAATTTTTCGATAAACAGCTTGAGGACTTTTTTTGTCGCCGTCAACCGTGAGAAGTCTTTCTATAGTTATACCGAAAAGCTTTTCATTTTCTTCCAGATAAGGCTCAATCAGGTTCCAGTCCGCATCGGTAATCTCGGCGAACTCTCCACCATTTAACTGTTCATCAACCAGCTTCTTATGCGGATCGCGAACATAAATCGCGCCACCGGAGGCAAGAGAAAATATGTTCGACCCTGGGTAGGGTGAATCGTATTCATAAATCGAACCATCTTCATCGTCAAAACCAATGCCGTTGAGAATGACAAAACCGCCACCATTGAGAGGATCACCGGCCATGAATGATTCGGCAAGGTAATCCAGCGCAGTGCCGTTAATCACCACCCGTGGCCTGCCAACCGCGTTAATTAAAGGGCGGCCTGCCGCATTGCCCATAATGTAGCAGTTGCCCCCTTTGGCCCCGTACATAAATGTCTGGCCGACATCACCAAAGACAACCAGCTTGCCCTCTTTCATAATCTGGCCTAGCTGATCCTGGGCGTTACCATGAATATAAATTTCCATGCCGTCAATGCCTGAAGCAATATAATCACCGGACGCCCCGTAAATATCAATTCTTACTTCCTTTGTCGCCGGACCGAAACCGCAACCGGTAAAGCGCTGGCCTCGATATTTGTAAACAATGAAATGCTTCCACCCGAGTTTAAAGGCCTTCACAATCATTACTGCGTCGCAAAGATCACCTTCCGGCTCAAAATGCTCGGCATCAATAATCAGGAATTTTTCATTGTTCTTTGGTGCCCGCAGTTGATCGCGACTGGCATAATTAATCTGACTGAAACGAGAATTGGACATGTCCGCAATCATTGGCGATGTATCAAAAATTCCATCAAGAGCAATTTTGATAACATGCTGCAGCGAGCTTCTTTTTATCGTGCCGGTATTGAATCTGCGATCATTTAAAAGCGTTAAAGCGCGGATGGCCGTATGCTTACAGTCATCATTTTTCAAAGCATAACCCTTGATCGCTTCAATGCAGAAGCGAAGTGTATCGGGATTAAAGCTACCAATGCTATCCCTTACATAAGTGAACAACTTATCGGCAGCGGCAGAATAATCATTTTCTGCAAATAAAGCAGCAACCTTTCCCTCTATGGGCTTATAGTCCTCCGTAACTGTTATCTTTTTTGACACAT
This sequence comes from Deltaproteobacteria bacterium, assembly GCA_037133255.1. GTDB lineage: Bacteria > Desulfobacterota > Syntrophia > Syntrophales > Smithellaceae > FEN-1160. Next base: position 7,763 of record JBAXON010000065.1, on the reverse strand, counting down.
CACAGATTGCTTTACCTTTAGGAGTTTTTATCACCTTCCCGAACTTGTCGGTACAAATAAGCTTCATGCCTTCCGACGTATCTTTAAGGCTGAAGGCAAATGAACCACCATCGGTATAGCTGCCACCACGAGCATTCCAATACTTGTCGGCAATTGGCCCGAAACGGGGATCTTCACGTTCAAGGGAAATCAAAGTCGCGTCGATGGCCTGCTTTTCCGAGCAAATCAATCCGATCTGGACTTCACCCTCCTGGAGAGCAAATACCTGAGGGCGCAGCATTGCAGTATCGGTAATTCCTATCAGTTGTAATTGATCATTTTTTACGTCATTTCTCGCAATAATAAAGAACCACGGTCCATCTGGCGATGCCCCCACATGATGGGTCTGGATAGCTTTGTACAGCTCCTGCTTTTCGGCAGGCAGCCTGTCAAAGTCTAATTCTGAAGTCGGCGCCATGGCCTCAATTACGTATTCCAGCGGATATTTATATACCCTGCTCCACAAATCCAGAAGCAGCGCGGCTTCTTCAGTATCTGTCAGAAACAGAGGATAATAGTTGCGTTGTTTAAGATATTCGCTGACCGCCTGATAATTAGCAAAGTCACCGTTATGCACGAGCGCCTCATTGAGAGCACTAAACGGATGGCAGCCACCAGGATGCCAGACACGTCCTCGTGTCGGATAGCGCTGATGAGCAAGCCAGACATGGGCTTTGAAGTCATCGAGCTTATAATATTTAACAACGTTTTCCGCGTATCCCACAATTTTCAGGATCATCATGTTCCTGCCATGAGACAGGACAAAAGCCTTTTTCTCTCCAAGTGACGCATAATAGTGCGCGTTAATCTTAAAGCTGTTTTGATAGACAAACTCATCTTCTGCATCACGCCTATCCATTGATGAAAATTTATTATCCGCAATGAATTTATCGAGTACATCATCTTTAACGCGCACAAAATAACGCATGACGTCAGGAGGCCGGACATCCAACCCGATACTGCGGTGATCATCAATTGTGGCAAGCTTTTCCGATTTATCGATTCTAAAAAACGGCTTGATATATTTATCTTCAATTTCAGTACAAACGCTGACATCCAGAAGGGCAATGTGCAGCATATAATCATCTTGAAGCACCTGTTTGGATACGCCCAGCGCTTCGGGAATAAATCCGACGGCTCCAATACCTCCGCCTTTTCCATTGCCTCGATTGTGCATCTGGGCGGATGGTTCAAAAATGTTCTTCCCTGTTACAGGAATGGAACTGATAAAACCCGTTACACCGCAACCTCCCTCTTCTTCAGTGTTAAGGCTTAGAGGAGGTATCGAATTGCAAATTTCCGCACGTGATCGTGTTATTTTTTCAACGTTGTCCATAATTTAATGCTCCATAGAAAGGCTGAAGGTTGAAGGCCGAAGACTGAAGACATGTATCTCTTTTCCTTCAGCCTATATACCTTCAGTCTAAATACCTTATTATTTACCCCGTTAGAGAGATCCCCCAATTCCTGTTGGAGGGGTTAATTTTTCTTCAATGCCTACGTAAAACGCCTGTTACTCTAACGGGACTCGCTGTAATCTATATGCGTTAGCAAATCTGTCCTTCCAACAAGCTCTGTTACACTCCTCATGCCGAACTTCTGTAGTATTTCCACAAGCTGTACATTCCAGGCATGATACATATTAACCAGACGCTGCGTTGCCCATTCCTCATTAAACAGATCGGCAAGTACCGAATCTGTGGAGGCAATGCCGCGGGCACAACCCCGGCCTGATTCGCAGTTTCCACATCGCACACATTCCAGAGAAACCATTTCCGCAGTCCCGATAACCGCGCCATCCGCCCCCAGACAAATAGCTTTAGCTAAATCATGAGCGGTTCTTATTCCGCCGGAGGCGATGAGTGTTACCGCATGCCGTGCGCCCTCATCTTTTAAAAAGTTATGAACTTTAGTTATCGCGTATTCTATGGGCATAGCGATATTCTTTTTGGCAATGTCCGGCGCAGCTCCCGTGCCGCCATATCCTCCGTCGATGTGAATAATATGAGCCCCGGCATAGTATGAGCCAACAGCAACCATATCCACATCATTGGGTGTCGAAACCTTAACTGAAACAAGCGCATTAGGATTCATTTGTTTGATCCAGTCAATATGCTTTTTGTGATCTTCAATCGAATACACCGAATGAAATGGAAAAGGCGAAAACAATGAAGTGCCCTTCACGGCTTCACGCATCCGGGCAACGCTTTCTGTATTTTTTTCGCCCAGAAGATGCCCGCCAAGCCCCGGTTTTGCGCCTTGCGCGTACTTGAATTCCACTATTTTTACCCGCTGTATTGTTTCTTCGCGCACGCCAAATAAACCTGTCGCCACCTGCGTAATCACATGATCGTTATAAGGTTGAAGTACCTCCGGATATCCTCCCTCACCGGTACAGGTGAAAGTATTCCAAAGTGTTGCGTTGCGTGCCTTGGAAACCATTGTCGGCAGACTGACCGACCCGAAGGACATGCCGCCGCCATAGACAGGTGTGGAAATAGTGACATTGGCGCGACCATCATTTCTACGATTTAAGGGAATCTCCGTTGATATTTCAAACTTATCAATTTTGGGATGCCCGGAAGGGAACTTGAGCCTGAGCTTGTCGAAACCGCCGCCGGAATTTCCTGTATTATATTCCAGATCAGATCTCTCCGGTGGATATCCTGTTTCCGCCATTATCCAGGTTGCGGTAATCATATCCGCCGTCCAGCGAAAATCGCCCAGCGTTTCATACATGGGATTTAGCGTGACGCTTAAAGCGTTGCGCGGACATTTGGCCACACAATAAAAATTATTGTTTTGGCATTCAAATCCGATACATTTATAATCAATCGGCACGCTCATCTTGTTGTACCCTTCGAGTCTTTCGTGAACTCCGTAAGGGCATGATTTTGCGCAAGTACCGCAGTTGATGCAGGCGGCAGACCGGGTGACTTTATACTTCGGCACCTGATGCTTAAATCGTGATGGCATTTTCTTAATTTTTACAGTTGATGGTTTCATACGTTTGCGGTTTCTCTTTTTTTAAATAGTTTTCCAAAAGTTTCATTGTCGATTTCTTCAAAGAAAATCGCTCTGCCGGTTTCCCCACGAAGCCTCCTAGCCTCACGGATACCCATCGCGCCCATGACCTCCAGAAGCTGCGAGTGCCAGGCGCTCATGAGGTTGACAATCCTGTGCATTACCGCTGGCACGGCAATTTTTTCCAAACCTTCGGGAAATACGATGATCTTCTCCGGTTGTTCATATAACCTGGCCCCAAGCGCGATGAGCAGCGGTATATCTATGGCGATTAAATCCGCGCCACAGAGCATCGCCTTCGGGACATGCTCAGCCATGGCTATCCCACCGGAGAATATAATTGTAACTTCATCGCGGATCTTATCCTCTACCAGTTTCAAATGCACCGCACGGATAATATCCTTAGCCAGACGCTTGTTTGTATCTGACGAACCATTATTCTCCATTCCGCGATAATCGGCCACGACATGGATTATTTCCGCGCCGCTTTGTGCCAACCGGGAAACAGTTTCTTCCACCGACTTTGTTGCGGGGACGCGAATTATGGTAAGCGCGTTACTAATTTTCTTAATTTTATCCTGCAGCGCAGGCAAAGTATTTAATATTTCTTCTGTATAATCGAGAGCCACCATTCTTGCGCTTTTGATTAACGTCGAATGCTGATCAATTTCTTTATGCGATATTAATGGAATGATGTTTTTTATATATTTTTTCAAGTCCGCCGAAATATCATCCGCAGACAAGACGGTGCAGGTGTTGAGTTCCGCAGCCGCTCTCACGATGGCAACTTTTACATTCGGACTCAAGTTCTCCTGGGGAAAATCAAAGACAATAGGAATCGGCAGATCAATTGTATCATGAATTTTGGAGAGCATTTTACCATGCTCATCAAAGCTAAGGTGATTGAGCTTTCTGCCCAGTTCCACGGATGTGCTGATGTATTCCCGACCATGAATTCCATCACGCGTCGGGCGGACAATTTCCGACATATCGGTCCACATGCTGTCAAAGCCAGGACCGGTAAACGGACCACGATAACCGGCGCCGGTTACCGGAACTTTACCATCTTCGGCCTGCTTCCATAAAGTAAGAAACATATCGGACTTCCAGTAGGCTCCGCCGATATTTAAAAAATCCTTATCCAGAGATTTTTCCAGTGCTCCCCGTGGACATTCCTGAATGCACCGAAAGCAATTTCTGCAAACCACTGTATTCGGATCGGCCATTTTGCGCGGATCACCTTTGCCTCGTTTATGCGCTTCATAAATGCACACTTTGGCGCACCTACCGCAATTGATGCAGTTTTCTCCCCGCTCAATCTGAAATTTGTACACGTAATCCAAATTAAGCGGCGTTACTTTTGCGTGAATGTGATATTTCTTTGGCATAATTTAAATCCATCTTTCAAAAGTAGGCTGAAGGTCGAAGGCCGAAGACTGAAGGACAATAATCGTAATGCTTTTCCTTCAGTCTATTTACCTTCAGTCTTCATACCTGTCTTAGTTATTCCGATCCACCATTTCCCAATAATCTTCACTATCGTCAACTTTTTTAAGAAATTCAGCTATCTTTTCTTCAGGACGACCAAATTTTGCTTCCACTCTTTTTTCCAGTGAATCCCAGAGCATCATCAGTTCGAGATTGGTTTGACATATCTCTTCACAGGCTTTGCAATGCATACACATAAATACATTTTCCGCTTCCTCTTTCGTCACTTTCCTGCCTTCAATTAGTTTTATCGCCAGAGCAATTTTCCCTTTTGCGGTTACTTCTTCATTTCCGGTAACGAGGTATGCCGGACATACCGCAATACAGTTTCCGCATTTGGCGCAGGCATGAGTAGTGAGCTCAAAATCGAGACTATCGATCTTTTTATCCTTACCCATAAGCAGTGTCGCAATTTTCCCGATAATCGGCGCCAGCAAAATCAATATCTTTATAGAAAAGCTGAAAATGGCCGGGTGAAAAACAACCGCCGGAATATTGAAAAATTTTGATTTGATCTCAAAGAACTTGCCCGGATTCATAATATTATTCGGATCAACTTTGGCTTTATATGCCAGAAGTTTTTGCTTCTTTTCTTTGTTATATAGATAATTAATAAAGCCCGCGTTCCAGATGCCCAATCCGTAGGGCTCAGCGCCCATTGAAACAGCCGTTTTAGTAAGCATCATTGTCAATGGTAAATCAATGTAATATTTAAACTTCCTCGAATCGCAAAGAAAATTGGTCATGATCAGAGCCATTTTTGCATCAAGAATATAAGAATCAATGAATATTTCTACACCAAAATTGGTTCCCAGTTTTTTTGCTTTTGCAATAAATCCCGCTGCCGCTTCTATGGGAATAATGCTTTCACTGGCCAGAATTGTTGGTCCAAGTCGTTTTGTTTTCATGCCGAAAAGTCGCTCATTCCATAAATAACTGGCAACATAGCGAGGCGCTTCCTCAACCTTATCGTTTTGCTCTATTATTGATAAAAATTTATTATCTTCCTCAGAGTTGGCAAATTCTATCAGAACTCCGGCACTCTTTTTAAATACCGTTGAATGCATAATTTCATTTATATCACTTAAATGATTCTCATCAAGAAAACGTATTACATTAGGTTTTAGCTTCTCTACCTGTCCTGATTGAATAAATTTTTCAATAAACGTAAAAGCTTCTTTTTCACTTTCAAAATAGAACAGATGCGGATAAGAGGCCTGCGGGAGGTCACGTAATTTAAGATTTACTTCCACGATGATTCCAAACTCGCCTTCCGTAGAGACGAAGTATGCAAACTCAGGATCACTAGGGGTAAGTTTTTTAGACTCACCTGCCGGTGTAATAACGGTGATGGAGACAATCTGGTTTACTAAGTGGCCATAGCGAAAACTGTTGATGCCGTAGCCACCTGTGGCAATCCAGCCGGCAACTGTGGAAAACTTGCTCGATGGATATGTCATCAGACATAAACCTTCTTTTTTGGCCAGAATGTCAATATCGCTCCATCTTGCTCCCGCCTCTACAGTGATGGTCTTTTGTGCTTTGTTGAGATAGAGGATTTTTCTAAAAGGTGATAAATCAATAACTATTCCCGCGTTTGTCGGGATTACTCCCCCGAATCCCCACGACGCGGCACCTCGGGGTATAACCGGTATTTTGTTCTCATTTGCAAATTCCAGTACTTTTTTTATCTCATCAGCGCTTTTGGGCTGGACGACAAAATCAGGCTGTATCTGAAAAAAAGTTTTGGTCATGATTGCAGGAACATCGCCTATATCATGGCTGTACATTTCTTTTTCTTCAACTTTATCGATAATTTTTATATCGCCCGCGGTTTTTTTGAATTTATCTACCAGCTTCATGTCTTTTATATCTCTTCCATTACTATATTATGATGTCTCACTTAAACTCTATTTATCACTATTGCGATTGTTATTAACAGCAAAATAAGTGCCAACGCCAAGCATTACAAAAATGAGTTCATCAATTATGGAACAACAAAGTGGATTTTTTTATAGAATATTAAGTTATGGAAGAATGATCCGCAAAATATTCACGACCATAATATTACGATATTGTGATTTTACTGAAATTAATAGCACATAATTGTTCCTTTTTTGCGTTTTGACCTCTCACATTTACAGCAAGCGGATAGATCTGAATATAATGATTGAAGACGATGATGAGCCTGCATGTCATCAATATTAAAGTGGACGAATAGCTGTTAATTGTTATAGGGAAGCAATCATAAACACCCGTGGCATATTATTCGCAGTGGGACAAGAAGTTCAACTTGATCTTTTTTTGCTGAACCTGTCTCTAAAAGATTTGATAGAATAATTTATAAAAGATAAATGGAGGAATTATGAAAAAATCAACACCTGTAATCGCGTCGGAAAGAAATTACGTCATCGAAAAAGAGAAATTCGTTCCCGTTTCTGAATACTATGGTGAAGACACATTTAATAATAAAGTAATGAAAGAAAAACTGCCTAAGGAAACATATAAAAAACTTCTAGAAGCGATCAATGAAGACAAGGTTCTTGATCTTGCCACGGCAGATATCGTTGCTCATGCCATGAAAGAATGGGCACTGGAAAAAGGAGCAACTCATTTTGCCCACTGGTTCCAGCCGATGACCGGAATCACTGCCGAAAAACACGATGCCTTTGCCGATCCGGCTGGAATCGGCGAAGTTGTAGAGAGATTCTCCGGTAAGCAACTTGTCCAGGGCGAGCCGGATGCATCAAGTTTTCCCTCCGGCGGTATCCGTGCTACTTTTGAAGCTCGCGGCTATACGGCCTGGGATATGTCTTCGCCCGCATTTATCAAAAGAAACGGCATTTCGACAACGTTGTGTATTCCTACTGCGTTTATTTCTTATACCGGACAGGTTCTGGACAAAAAAACACCGCTTTTGCGCTCTATTCGTTCGCTTAGCCGCAGCGCGGTTAATATGCTGAAGCTGCTGGGCGCAAAAAATGTTAAAAAGGTTCATTCCAATCTTGGCCCGGAGCAGGAATATTTTTTGATTGATATGGATTATTTTTACAAACGCCCCGATCTGGTTCTGGGGGGCAGAACTGTAGTCGGCGCGCCACCGGCTAAAGGTCAGGAGCTGGAAGATCAGTATTTCGGCAGCATCAAGGAAAGAATTTCTTCCTATATGCACGATGTGGAAGAAGAGCTTTTCAAGCTCGGCGTCCCTGCCA
>JBAXON010000064.1:0-13218 GCA_037133255.1 Deltaproteobacteria bacterium | reverse complement strand
TAGCCAACTGCCTTATCGCAGATATCTTTTAACCGCCTGACCGAACTCTTTATTGCGATACCTGGGGGATTGCGGATATAACCTTTCCACATTAAATCAAGATCACAATCACTCATACACCAACAACTTATATAAGTTTTTAGCCGATCTTTTCGTCTCTTTTCTCTTTCGGAATCAATCATGTGGGATTCGTCAATTTTCCTAAACCAATCTTCATTCAATAATATCTGATGAAGAGAATATGTTCCCTCAAAACGATCTTGCAGAATATCTGCCCTACATAAATAAAGAGCATTTTTATCAAGAAGGGATTGAAATTTGTATAGATCCATATATCGCCAAACTGGGGTGCCAAGATCATCCGGCAGCTTGCAGGATGGATTAGGTTCTCTGGTAATTTTGATGAATTCAGACATGTTTCATTTCCGTCTTTTACTTAAATAATTCTGTGCTTCTTTGTAGCCAAGTTTTGCAGCAATTTTCATATCATTTATAGCCTTGCTATGGTTATCAATTTCATCATAGACAAGACCACGACAATAATAGAGCGCTGCATATTTTGGATTGAGTTCTATTGCTTTGTTGTAATCAGTAATAGCCTGTTGATAATTGCCAAGCCCATAATAAATAGCGCCTCTCACCCCATAAGCCTCTGCATCATCCCGAGGATTAAGTTCTATCGCCTTGCTTTGATCCTCTAAAGCCTGCCGAAAATTGCCAAGCCTTATATAAACACTCGCTCTGTTAGAGTAGTCAATTGAAAGCCCCCCAGCGTCAGAGTTAAGCTCTATGGCCTTACTGTAATCCTTAATCGCCTGTTGGTTATTTTTAAGTTTACCATAAGCAGCCCCTCTGAGAGAGTAATAAAATGAAAGCGAGTCAGCGTCAGATTCAAGCTCTATGGCCTTACTGTAATCCTTAATAGCCTGCTGATAATTGCCAAGTTCTCTATAAACATTCCCTCTGTTAAAATAAGGTGCCACATCCCTGGGATTAATCTTTATATATTGGCTGAAATTATTAATCGCTTGCTGATGATTTCCAAGTACTTCATAAGAAATCCCCCTGCTATTGTATGCCTCTTCTTCTTGAGGATTAAGCTCTAAGGCTTTACTAAATGCTTTTATTGCAGCGGTGTGATTACCGGCATTAAATAACGATTCGCCTTTTTCAAACCATTCCGTTGCACTTAAATTATCAATATTGCGCTTATATGCTTGTGCTGTTTCTTGTTTTGCATAACCCTTTGCTGTCTTTAACTCTTTAGTCAGCCGCTCATTTTCCTTTAAAAGTTCTTCAGATTTTTTTCTTAATTCCTCTAATTCCTTTACCTTTGCACGGTCTTTGCGAAGGCTATCAATGGATTTGATTACGTCCTGCGGATTTGCTGTTATTTTCGCTTTCAGCCAGTATTTCAAATTTTCCGTATTCCATTTTTCCTCAATAAGTTCTGTCTGGACAATGCCCGCCGTTAGAGTAACTATCTGGTCTTTTGTTAGCTTAAAGTTTATTACTTCTGTTTGGCTTTCCAGATATGTACCCAATTCTTCGAGAAGAAGTCTTTTGACTTCCCGGAGAGCTATCGTGCGGCTGGAGTTTTTGCTGTCTTCATCACTGGCCTGGTATGTGTATTCTTTAATGAAGGTTTTTGTTTCAGCGCTGACGGTATTGATAAGAAAAATGAAAGATAGAATTAGTAATAAAACAAGGCAGGATACATTTTTAATTATTGATCGGATATTCATTTGACAAACCTCCATAGTTCAATTGCTGGTATTAATACCATAATCGCAGGGAAAATAGTCAAAAAGACGGCAAGGATATTTTTCACAAAAGACCACCTGAGATTTGTTTTTTTGAAAAGTAAGGTAAAGCTAACTTAATGTCAACAAGATTCTGAAAAGATTGTGAAAATGGCATATCATTTTGAACAATCTTGGCCTTCTTCCAGCCCTTCAATAAATGCCAGGACATTTTTGCCCAGAACGGTATGATTGTAACCGCCTTCTAAAATGCCGAAACAGCCGCCTTTGTTGCGGTGGGCGGTTTGGCGTACAAGGTTACCCATATACCTGTAGTCTTCCGTCTTCAAAAGACCGCCCCAATCGGCTTCATGGTGATCAAATCCGGCAGATACGGCAATCATATCGGCATCGGTTTTTCCCAGACTGTTCTCGACAATTTTTAAATACTCATTCCGATTCTGGCCTGTGGGATTCAAGATAGTCACGTAACCCTTGTCACCCAGGATATTGACATTGCCATCGCCAACATGCAGATCAAAATCCAAAAGGAATGCCTTTTTAATTTTATGCTCTCGCTTAAGTTTTTCCAAAGCTATCGCCATATTGTTAAAATAGCAGAAACCCCAGGCGCTATCTGCTGAAGCATGATGACCGGGTGGCCGAATCACGGCAAAGGATGGTTCAGTAAGGGCGATTTGCGCAGCTTTTATGGCCCCACCTGCCGCAAGTGCCGCGATATCGTAAACTCCTTCGCGCCGAATCTCAGCTATATGCCGGTTTGTATGAACAGCGGCAATATCTTTTTCATCCGCTGCTTGCGGTTCGATATAATCAACTTTGCCTGCAAGCGCGAACTCAATGGCTTCAATCCTTCCGGGACTTGAGGCTGGATCAGATGAATAAACCTGTTTGTATTCTTCGGAATAAACTACTTTCATGCTATACTCCTTTCTCTCAGAAATGAAAAACTGCCTGTCACCCACTCTTGAGGCTGACCATCATAAACTTTCTCTACAAATTTTATCCGCCCGTTTTTACCGATAAGCAAAATTGTCGAAGAACGTGTGCCGTAAACGGGGCTGGATATAAATATCGAAGATAATACTCTTTCCCATTCCAAACCTATTCCTGTGTCCGGCAATTTATTGTCGGCGGGGATTTTACGATCAGCAAGCATAGCGAATAATGCATCTTCCAATTCAGATCCTTTCTTATCAAGCGACACTGCAAGCATCTTTTTTCCACGGGTTACTTTTGGCCAGGGAGTATTGAGTAGATGATTGCTCAGGCCATAAATTCCGGGATTGAGTTTTTGCTTTTCCCCACGGTTGGAACAAGCAAATAGTTCACGGCGATCTCCAACAATCAAATTATACCCATTATAAAGTTGATCCTGCCGGGATATTTCTTCTAAATAGTCATCGGCTCTTTGATCGCCGCAAAGATAGGAACTGACAAGCCCACCGCGCGAGGGAGCATTATTTTTTAAGGAGGCAGGATCGCGGTAATTAGTAATTGCCGCAAATCTTCCGGCACGGTCAATTCCCATCCAGGTGCCACCTTCTTGAAGATCTCGGCCGGCAAGCACCCCCTGTTCATCTTCCCATAAATCAGCGGGGGATGACGGCCGTTCATAAAATTCGTCGCGATTAGCGGCTAAAATCAATTGGTAGGCCGGGTGAACTTTATAGGCAAATAGAATCAGGCACATAAAAATAGTCCATAGGCTGAAGACCGAAGACTGTTAGGATGTTTTGTTTGGCGTTTCGCACCATCTCATCTAATCCTTCAACCTTTAGCCTTCAGTCTTTCCATGATTTTGGTCATTGTCTCACCTGCGGAGTGGTCAATAATCACATCGGCGATATCGTCTTGCTGGGTTTCGCCCAGATTAATTATGACTATCCCGGCGCCGGCTTGCTTTGCGTGCATTGGCATATAAGCGGCGGGGTAAACTACCAAAGATGAACCAATGACAATGAATAAATCACATTCCTGCGCCTCACGAGTTGCTATCGCTAAAACATTTTGAGGCAATGCCTCACCAAAAAAAATAACATCCGGCTTTAAAATACCATTGCATTTCTTACAATCCGGAATATTTTCATCAGACGATATATTTTTGGCTAAATTCTCCAGAGGATATTTTTGCCCGCAATTCAGGCAAATAAGCCATTGCATATTGCCATGCAATTCATGGACACGAGCTGGATCATTTCCGGCCTTCTGATGCAGATTGTCAACATTCTGCGTGATTACACAACTCAGTTTGCCCATCTTTTCTAGTTCGGCTATGGCCAGATGGCCGGCGTTGGGCGCGGCATCAGCCATCAACCCGCCTTCCAGGAGAAGTTTCCACATTTTCTTTCGCGTCTGCGCGGAATTAAGGAATTTGTCGATGGTAAAATCATCCGGATCAAATTTGCTCCAAAGACCGCCCGGACTGCGAAAATCAGGTATGCCTGACTCCGTACTTACGCCCGCACCGGTAAAGATGACAATTCTTCCGGCCTTATCAATCATTTGAGCCACTCGATTAATTTTATTCTCCATGAGATTACCCTTTATTATGCAAAGTAGCTTTAAGATACATTAAGTCGGTTAAAAATCAAAAGGAAAAATGAGGGTGGGGCAAAGTTGATTTTCAATACCAGGTCGCTATCAAACATTTAAAGGTTGATTTACCGGGTATAATACCAAGTAAGCTTTCAAAAATTTACAGTTTATTTTTTAAAGCAACTTGGTATAAAATAGTTTTTTGCCGGCCTGCGCCAAAGCATCTTGTAATTTTGCTGCGTTCCCGGATTGGAGAAGCTGCCGGATATCGGCAAGAGCATTTTCGTATAAATTTAATATCTTATCTGAATCAGGATTATTGGCAATAATATCCGCGTAAAGCCCGGGACTCTCCGTAAATACTTTTTTAATGATCCCCAGTTTTGTTTGAAATATCGGCGTTGTGTATTTGCTAATTTCTCTGAGCGATACTCCAGTCTCTTTGAGTGTCATTCCCAAAGAAATTGTATTGAGATGATTGAGCACCTGTACTATCGCCATAATTTTATCATGTTTTTCCGGAGTTTCTTCCGTGACCACCAATCCGTTCTTTTCCAGAATGTTTCTTAGCCAGCTAAGCCACCTCTGCCCTCTGGCGGGGCACAAAATAACATTTTCTCCCGAGGCATCTTCAACACCCGGCCCAAAAAGTGGATGGCATCCAATAACATCAGCTTTGGAATTGGACATCATCAGTTCCACAGGTTCTTTTTTGAGTGAGGTTAAATCCATTAAAAGTGAACCTTCCGTCACTAATGGCCCGACTTTTTTAATCATCGCCGCTGTAGCAGAAATCGGCACGGCGATAACAATAACGTTGCATAGAGCCGTCAGTTCACTAATAGTCATTGCTGACTTTCTTCCCCAGATGTGAACGGGACAACCTTCCTTTTGCAGCAAATAAGCAAACCAGCGTCCCATGCCTCCGGTGCCGCCAATTATTCCTACGGTTATATCTTTCATAGTTTTGCCGCCCTTTGACGCAACCAATGGTCTGCCATAACAATATTTACCATCGCCTCACATACCGGCACTATCCTCGGCAGCACACAATTGTCGTGCCGTCCTTGAATTGAAATTGATCGCTGAACTCCCATGGAATCTACCGTCTGCTGCACTTTCGCGATTGAGGGAATCGGTTTGCAATAAACTCTTATCACAATATTTTCGCCTGTCGTAATTCCCGCCAGTATGCCACCTGCATGATTTGTCATAAATCCGTTTGACGACATTTGATCGTTAGCTTCAGAACCTTTCATTGTGGCGGCTGCAAAGCCTTCTCCGATTTCCACGGCTTTTACTGAACCGATGCTCATTAAAGCTTTGGCCAGATCCGCATCAATCTTGTCAAAAACCGGCTCACCCAATCCGGCAGGGCAGCCACGCACGATAACTTCAACAACTCCGCCTAGCGAATCGCCTTCTTTTCTTGCTGCGGCCAGCTTCTTTGCCATAGCCGTGGCAGCTTGCGTGTCGGGACAGAAGAGGATATTATCAATCACGGCAGAACGCAAATATTCAGCCTTCGGCACTTTGGCATGGTCAATTTCAATTGTTCCGATTGCCTGGGTATATGCAATGACCTCCATACCCGCGGCGGATATTATTTTTTCGGCAATGGTTCCAGCGGCGACACGTGCGGCGGTTTCTCTGCCGGAAGCCCTTCCGCCTCCGCGCCAATCACGGATACCGTATTTTTTCAGATAAGTATAATCTCCCTGGCCGGGGCGAAATATTTCTTTTAATTCGCTATAGTCTGCGGAGTCTGCGTCTGAATTTCTGATCAGCACAGAAACAGGCGTGCCGGTGGTTTTACCTTCAAAAACTCCGGAGAGGATTTCTACATTGTCTTCCTCGCGTCTGGTTGTTGAAGAAACAGCGGTTGAAGGTTTTCGGCGATCCAGAGCCTGTTGAATATCAGCCTCGGCAAGTTCAATCCCGGCAGGACAGCCATCCACAACTGCTCCCAGTGCGGCACCATGCGACTCTCCCCATGTTGTGACGCGAAAGACATCTCCTATTGTATTTCCGGCCATAAATGACTCCTTACAACTTAATTTTAGCTAGCATCCCCGCTTCCAGTAAATAGTGATAAATTGTTTCGGCAATCTGCGGAGCGCTTTTTCCTGCCGTATCAACCACAAAATCGGCAGTCTTTTTATATAACGGCAACCGCTGGGCAAAAATGTCCACAGTTTCCTGGTCAAGATCACCTGTTGTAAATTGCGGCCGCGTCGCATTATTTTGCGCATCTTCATTTAGTCGATCAATAATATCTTTTATCGGCGCATTGAGCCAGACGATCACTCCCATTTGCTTTAACAACTTCACGTTTCCCGCGTCGAGAATGACGCCGCCGCCGGTAGCAATAACACAGTCACCTTTTGCCGACAATAATTGAATCGCTTCAGTTTCCTTTTTTCGAAAATATTCCCATCCATGATGGGCAATAATATTTTTAACCGGCGCATTGACAATCTCTTCTACAACAATATCGGCATCATAAAAAGGAACTTTTAAGAGCATCGCTAACAACTTTCCCACAGTTGTTTTCCCGGAAGCCCTATAGCCGATAAGAATAGCTTTCATACTTTTTTCAATTCCTTCCAAAACCCCGGAAATGATTTATCCACACACTTCCTATCAGATATTTCAATCCCCGGAATAACCAGGCCGGCTATGGCAAAGCTCATGGCAATACGATGGTCGTTATAGGTTTGAATGCTTGCAGCCACCGGCTTTCCACCTCTAATCATCAGTCCGTCCGGCAGCTCTGCGGCTTCAATACCAATTCGATTTAGTTCCGTTGCCATTGCTGCCAGCCGATTGCTTTCTTTTATCCGTAAATGAGCAACGTTGGTGATTGCCGTTTGGCCTTTGCGGAAAGCAGCCAGTATCGCCAGCGTAGGCACCATATCCGGCATGTCGTTTAGATCGAAAGTTAAATTGCCTTCGGTAAGATTTGTGCTGGCCACCTCTACCCAGTTCTCTCCGGCTAATACTTTGCAGCCAAGTTCTTCTAGAATATTAAGCCATCGAATATCGCCCTGTTTGCTTTGCCTGCTGATGCCGCTGACGCGAATTGCCTTTTTCAAAAGCGCCGCGGCAAGAAAAAAATAGGATGCACTGGAAGCATCACCTTCCACAAAATATTCGCGTCCGGAATAAAGATTTCCTGTAGTGACACTATACTGATTCTCTCCAGTCCCGGAAATATTAGCACCGAAGTCCTTCATCACGGAGATTGTCAGATCGATATAAGGAGCGGAAACAATATCGCCCTGGAGTGTCAGATCAATTCCTTTGGCTGTGTAAGGAGCGCAAAGAAGCAGCGCCGAAACATACTGCGAGCTTTCAATGTCCCTGAGCGTTATCTTGCCGCCGCTAAGACCATTTGCCATTATTTCCACCGGCGGACAATTATTATTACAGGAAATATCAACACCCATGCTTTGAAGCGCTTCTACCAATGCTCCCACAGGTCTTTCGCGCAGACGCTTCTCGCCGGTTAGAACATATTTACCGCGTCCCAGGCAGACCATTGCCGTAAGAAAGCGCAGTGCCGTGCCATTATATCCCAAAAATATTTCTTTGACGTTATTTGTAACAGCACCTGCCGTTCCGCGAACCAAATAGCCGCCATCATTGGATTCAATTCCGGCACCCAAAGCCTGCAAGCCGGATATCAGATGAAGTGTATCTTCGGCAATAAGCGCATGGTGGATAAAGGAATTGCCCTCCGCCAGCGCCGCCGCGATCAGTGCCCGCTGAGTAAGGCTTTTGGAACCGGGAACAGTTAAGGTAGTCGGTACTGCCTCAAGTTTTGCTTCAGCTTTCAATTTTATTTAACCTCTCTGTAACAACTTTTTTCATAAGCGCGCGGGGCGGTTCAATTCCTGTCCAAAGTTTTAATTGCTGTGCCCCCTGATGCACGAACATATCCAACCCAGAGACAATGCGGCAGCTCTGCGCTTCGGCATCACACAAAAGCTTTGTTTTCTGAGGATTATAGATGACATCTATTACATATTTATATCCGGCAAGCATTGAAGCCTCCACAGGAGATTGATCTGTGTGCGGGTACATGCCTATAGGTGTGGTGTTGATCAGACAATCAGCCTTTATTTTCACCAAATCGGCAAAAGAGTAAAAAGGGCACTTGAATTTATTTGATAGAGACTTGCCTTTGGCTATCGTTCGATTGACAATTATCGGCAATCCGCCCTCTTTGATTATTCCGTAAACTGCTGCCATTGCCGTTCCGCCCGCACCAATAATCACGAAGGTTTGATCCTTAATCGGCATGAGTTCTTTAATCGTCGCCATCAAACCAAGCCAATCTGTATTGTAGCCTATAAGATTGCCATTGTTGTTGACGATTGTATTTACCGCGCCAATATTCAGCGCATCCTCATCAATTTCGTCAAGATATTCCATAACCGATACTTTATAGGGAATAGTTACACTGGCACCACGAATATCCATTCCTTTCAGCCCGCAAATTGCCGCCTGCAGATCAGAAACACAAAAAGCATTGTAGTGTCCGTCGATGCCCATCTCCTTTAGCGCTGCATTGTGCATCTGCGGCGAGAGGCTCTGCGCTACAGGATTCCCCAGCAAAACATAATTTTGCAAATCCTGCTCCGAAGAAAGCACTGCCACCGATTTAATTGAAAGGTGATTGCCTTGGATCAAATTATTAATCTGCCTCATCTGGCGCACTGTAAGCTGCCCCGGCGCTGATTGCGCGCAAGAATCCTGCGTGGCAAAACTCAAATACGCACCGAGAAGTGGCGCTGCAATACGGCTTATACGCCCTTCGGTTCCCATGCACATGGCGATGATTTTCTGATAATGCTTCTGCGCGTAAGGAATGATGCCCAGAACCTTCAGGTTATCTTCAGCACTTTTAGCGAAAGTGACAATTTTCACAACAGCGGCACCATTTTCCACAGCTTGATGAAATATTTCTTGAAGTTTGGCAACCGATGGAGTTTTTTTAATATCATGATAGGAAATGATTAGTCCGGTCACGCTTCCCAGCTTTGCGCAATAATCGCGGAGCTCATCAATTGCGTAACTGCCTTCCATAAGTTCAATATCGACAAAGTCCACCTTCAAGTCGATTGCCTTTTTCAGCAAATCTATTTTCTCTGTTTTACTATATTCCGCTATTTGTTGGGCCTGTGGTAACTCAGTTGCTGAAAGATCTTCCTCCTTTTTTCTACAGGTAACAATTATCTTAACCGATTCCGCAGTGCTGCGGATGGCTGCAATCAAATCACTCAGATTTCCGTCGGCAATCAAATCCATTCTCAGTTCAATGAAATCGGCAAAAGCGCAACATCGCTTAATTTCATGCAGCGCCTCTTTGTTTGATTTTGCCGTAATCGGGATACAAATCATAATCCGCCTTCAGCCTTGGGGTATGATCCCAGGATTTTCAAATAAGTAGTTTTTTCTTTTAGTTCCTCAAGACATCTTTTTATTTCTTTATCATGAACATGGCCGATCACATCCACAAAAAACAGATACTCCCACAATCTTTCTTTTACCGGATGCGATTCTATTTTGGATAAATTAATCTTGCGCCCGGCAAATGACGACAGGGCGCGATGCAGCGAACCGGGTGAATCTTTTGTGGCAAAGATCAAAGAAGTTTTATCATTACCTGTGGCCTGCCCTTCACCTTCGCCGATTACTAAAAACCGCGTCATGTTAGATGGATTATCTTCAATACTCTCCGCGAGAATGTTCATGCCATACCACTGGGCCGCAAGCTCACTGCCTATTGCCGCCTCAGCCTTTTTACCCCGCACCATCTGCACCGCGGCGGCAGTGCTTTCCATTTCGCCCAGCGTGCAATTGGGTAGATTCGCTCTCAGCCACGATTGACATTGGGCCAGTGCCTGGGGGTGGGAATAAATATTTTTTATTCCCTTCATGGTTTTTGCGGAAGAAATCAAGCACTGACTGATGCGCAGATAAATTTCTGCCCGAATTTTCAATGGAGTTAAAATTAATCTGTCCAACGTCACATTAACGGAACCCTCGAGAGAATTTTCCACGGGAACAACACCCCAATCCACAGAACCTTTTTCCACTTCATCGAACACACGCGCAATTCCGTTCTGCGGGAGAAAAGAGCTGGATTCTCCAAAATGCAGGCGTGAGGCTAAATGGGAAAATGATGCTTCCGGCCCCAGAAAAGCGATTGTTGTCGGCTTTTGCAAATCGCGCGAGGCGGAAATAATTTCCCGGAATATTGCATTTACTGACGCTTGCGGCAGCGGACCGGGATTCAACTCCTGCAAATAATTATAAACTTTGGCTTCCCGCGCGGGGTCATATACCTGGATTCCTGCCTGTCCTTTAACCTCACCAATCTGGATAGAAATCCGCGCCCGCTCATTTAAGAGACGGATAATTTCACTGTCTTTATCTTTTATGCTTTGCCTTAAACTCTCCAATTTCGGCTGCTTCATTTTTTCATCCCCTCAATAACAGCGCTAATCAGTTTATTCTCAATGCCACCATTAACAAAAGGCATGCCGATTTTCTTCAACAGAACAAAATGAACAACATCGTCTTTCTTTTTCTTATCCATCGCCAATCTGGAAATTATGTCATCCGTAGAAAAATCGCGCGGTATTTTTACCGGTAATCCCGCCCTCAGGATTATTTCTTCGATACGCTTAACCTGCGCTGTATCAAGATATTTCTTTTTTTCGGAGATACGTGCTGCCGCAATCATGCCCAGAGCGACGCCTTCCCCATGCGAGAGAGTATATTTGGATACAGCTTCGATGGCGTGCCCGAGAGTATGACCAAAATTAAGAAGACGCCGCAAGCCCTGCTCCTTTTCATCAATCTCGACGATTGCTTTTTTGATACGGCAGCAGTTTTCCACAATTTTCGTAAGCAATGCTGAATCTCTGCTTTTTACCGCATCCATATTGTCCGCAAGCAGACGAAACATTTTTTCATCATCAATAATACCGTATTTAATAATCTCGGCAAGCCCATTGTTAAACTCTTTTTCGGGCAGTGTTTCCAGAAAAATCAAATCAGCAAATACTGCACGCGGCTGATAAAACGTGCCCAGCAGGTTCTTCCCCTGTGGCAGATCGATCGCTGTTTTTCCGCCAATGCTGCTGTCCACCTGCCCGATAAGTGTTGTCGGTATCTGAATATACGGAATGCCACGCATATAAATGGAGGCAATAAAACCAACCATATCACCCACAACTCCGCCACCTAAAGCAATTAACATCGTACCGCGGTCAGCACCTGATTCCAGCAGCTTCCCCACAATGTCCATGGCTGTATTGATATTTTTTGAGGATTCTCCAGCGGGAAACTCAATGAGATTTATGTTTAATCCAACATCTTTAAAGCTGTCCATCATCTGCTTTGCGTAAATACTGCCCACGCAATTATCCGTAATCAGGACATAGCGTCTCGCTTTAAAATTTTTGGCAATAATTAATGTTATCCGGTCGATAATTTTATAACCGATACGAATTTCGTAAGACGCTGCTGATTTTTTATCGAGGTTAACTTTTAGTAATCGCATATTTAATGCCTCATCACCGCTGCAATGGCTCTTACATCATCCATTAATTGATAAAACTTCTCCGGCTTCAGCGACTGCGCTCCATCGGATACCGCTTTTTCCGGTTCCGGATGCACTTCCACAATAATGCCATCGGCGCCTACCGCAACAGCGGCGCGGGCAAGTGGAATGACATAATGCCAGTTACCTGCAGCGTGACTGGGATCAACAACAACGGGCAGATGCGTAAGGCCTTTAAGCACCGGAACCGCGCTGAGGTCCAGTGTATTTCTTGTCGCTGTTTCAAATGTTCGAATTCCGCGCTCGCAGAGGATTACATTAGGGTTGCCGGAGGAAAGAATGTATTCCGCGGACATGAGCAACTCTTCGATTGTGGTCATCATGCCTCTTTTCAAAAGCACCGGTTTGCGAGCCTGACCGACTTTTTTCAAGAGCGCAAAATTCTGCACATTTCGTGCGCCAATCTGCAGCATGTCCGCATAGCTTTCGACAAGATCAACGTCAATCGGGTTAACAACCTCAGTTACCGTCGGCAGGCTTGTCTTCTGCGAAACCTGACCCAGCAGCTTCAATCCTTCTTCTTCCATTCCCTGAAAGCTGTATGGTGAAGTCCGCGGTTTGAAAGCGCCGCCTCTTAGAATCTGAGCGCCGCCCTTTTTTACAATATAGGCGCTCTCCAGCAATTGCTCTTCGCTTTCAATCGCGCAAGGACCGGCCATTACCACAAATTCTGGCCCGCCGATGGGGATTGAACCCACGGAAACAATAGTATTGCCTTCATGCGATTCGCGGCTGGCCAGCTTATACGGTTTTAAAATCGGCATGGTTTTCTCGACGCCCGGTAAAGACTCTGCGTATTTCAGCACAGCTTTATCGCGATTGTCACCCACAGCGCCGATAATTGTCCTCTCGACGCCGCGTGAAGGATGCGCTTTGTAACCAACTGATTCGATCCAGTTGATTACCTTCTCGATTTGTGTGTCTGTTGCCTGGTTCTTCATTACAATAATCATGTCTTCCCTCCTGTTAATCACGGGTATGAAACCCGCCTTTGAATACAAATTACGCCCATAGGGTCAGGTATCATCCCCTCCGCCTGCGGCGGGATAATTCACCGCCGCTGGGCGGCATAATTCGACCAGCAAACTTCAGTCGCAGATGACCTTTAGATTACGCACTTTGTTTCTGAAGTTTTGGTCTCATTACTACTTGCCGATTTCAATGCACTGCGTTTTTGAAATCGGAGTATCATTAAAAAAGGCCATGGCTTTTGCCGCCATGGCCTCAAAAAAGAAAAGCCATGGGAGCTCTTTCGATCTACCCATGGCTGTTTTGGTTTAT
>JBAXON010000063.1:0-13279 GCA_037133255.1 Deltaproteobacteria bacterium | reverse complement strand
CGCGAAGTTTGGTAATGTCATCTTGATTGGCCGCGGTGGCAGTTTTATACTCAAAGATGATGCTTTTAGAGTAAGGATAATCGCGCCTCAGGAAATGAGAGTAGAAAGGTTGATGCGCGACCGTAACATATCCCATGAAGATGCACTTAATTATATTATGAAGTACGAAGCGGATCAGATTGCGTTTATACGAAAATATTTTAATGAAGACATTAACGATCCAAAGCATTATGATTTGATGATCAATACAAAAAATGTCAGCATTGAAATTGCTGCGGAATCGGTTAAAAAGGCCTTCGTTTCATGGAAGTCAATCCATGAACAGGCAGTAGCGAAGTAATAGCAAGAAGTGGTGGTAGCAAGGCAATGACGAAATATGAACGCGCTCTTCTTTTGGGATTAGCCGAAGAAATTGTCCTGCAATTACGCTCCCGGCTCGCAGAGATTGAACAGCTTCACCCGAGAGAGTCTGCCCTAGGTATTGCCACATTTCAGGAAAGTTTGTGGAGAATTGAAGAACTGCTGAGTACGGTAAAGAAAGACAGAGAGCCCGCGGCCTGATCTAAGTCCTATCTGCCATCTTTCGCTGTGGCGGCAAGATAGATGGAAAAAGATGTCCCGGAATTAACGATTGATTCAACCGAAATCAACCCATTATGATATTTGATGATGGAATCGCTGATAGCAAGCCCCAGCCCCATG
This sequence comes from Deltaproteobacteria bacterium, assembly GCA_037133255.1. GTDB lineage: Bacteria > Desulfobacterota > Syntrophia > Syntrophales > Smithellaceae > FEN-1160. The sequence continues at coordinate 12,577 of JBAXON010000063.1, read as the reverse complement.
CCGCCATGTTCCTTCTTCTTTTTGGTTGTAAAGTAAGGATCAAATATCCGGGAAAGATTTTCTCGTGGAATTCCCATTCCATTGTCCTTAACTGTAATCCGGACGTAATTTCCTTGTCCCTGAACCCTTATATTTGTTCCGGTCGCCGTGTTTTCGGCGATAAGTTCTACAATGCCTCCGCCGGGCATAGCCTCTTTGGCATTAATCAAAACATTTTCCACAACCTGCCTGATCTGGGCTGCATCAACTTCGCAAGGCCAAAGTTCTTCGGCAATTGAGATATTACAGGTGACATTTGAATCTCTAAAGACGTTTTGGACGGCCCCTCTCAAAAGGGTCTCCATATTTTCCAGTTTGCGAACCGGATATCCACCCTGAGCAAATGTACTTAGCCTATGCGCCAGTTCTTTTGCTTGCAAACCGGCACGTTCCGCCACCGCTAGGCCATCCTCCGTGATTTTATCTTCATCAACTGCGGATATTTTGGCTAAAAATACGTTGCGCAAAATTGCGGAAAGGAGGCCGTCAAAATCCTTGGCTACGCCATCGGCAAATGTACCCAGGGATTCCAGTTTGGTTCGCTGGAGAAGCTCATCATGTGCCTCTTTTTGTTCGGTAATATCTTCCAGTGTCTCCATAGCGCCGAATAAATTGCCTCTTGCATCTCTAAGTCCTGCCGAAGTGATCCGCAGCCATTTCCCTTTCTCGCCCAGATCAGGGAAGAATTGCGTCACTTCATAAGCATCTTCCATCAGATTTGATTTACTCCACTTTCCCGGGTAGAACTCGGCAATTTGACCGGTTCTTCCATCAAGGATCAGATCAGCCAGACAGGAACGCTGTGTGGCATAAAACGCGCGCCATTGCTGATTGGTACCGATCATTTCCCTTGGTTTGATGTTGCTCAGCGCTTGCAGAGCCCTGTTCCAGTATATTATTTTATGATTTTTGGATAACACGAAAGCGGGAATGGGCGAGCCGTGGATAATGCTGATTAATTTTCGCTCATCTCTGCGACTGCGCCATATCGCGTAAATAAAGCTGAGAGTTGCTGTTATCGCCAAGGCTAAAATAAAAATTAGAAAATGATTATTCATAATGTGATCGCATATTCAAAAGCATCCAGATTATAGATTAGTTTGTGTTAAACTATAAGAGAAATTATCTTTTGTCAAAAGAAAAATATCCGGTGGAAGAGATGCAGATCTCAATAATACTTGATATTGTTTATCAAAAAAGGTAAATGCTACACAGTTTTTTTGAGAGAATAAAGATTATATCCATATTAAATAGATGCCAAAGGAGAGATCGTCATGGCTCCTGCTATTTGTATTGTGTTGGCATTACTTGTGTCATTACGAGGAATCAAATGATTATGGATGAAAGATAAGGCAAATGAAAATTATCAGTGCGGAATTTATCAAAAGCGCCGTCTGGCCTCCTCAGTATCCGCCGGCGACACTGCCGGAAATTGCTTTTGCCGGGCGCTCAAATGTTGGCAAATCATCTTTGATCAACACACTTGTAGGGCGCAAAACTTTAGCCAAGACAAGCAACACTCCTGGGCGGACACAGCTCATCAATTTTTTTACAATTAACGAAAAGATAGCGTTTGTTGATCTTCCCGGTTATGGTTTTGCCAAGGTTTCTCAGTCGATAAAAAAAGACTGGGGGGATATGATTGAAGCCTATCTGCGCGAGAGGCAAAGCCTTGCTTTGGTAGTTTTTATTCTGGATATTAGGCGTGATCCAAGTGAAGATGATTTGTCACTGCGCGACTGGCTTGCGCATTACCGCATACCTTATTTATATATTTTAACCAAGGCTGATAAATTATCTAACAATCAAGCGGTAGTTCAAAAGCGATCGATTGAACGAGCTCTTGCAGTGTCGGCTGAAAAGCCCCCGATCCTTTTCTCGGCAAAGACACAAAAGGGCAAAAGTGAAATCTGGCAATTTCTGGATGAGCATTTACGGAATATCGCCGGGTCGGGCCGCGTCTCCTGAACTTTCGGGTAGTCTTCCGCGGTGGGTGTGCTGATATTAATGATATCTGAACGTCGGTCACTTTTTTAGTTTTATTATATCAGCGAGTTATCGATAAAAATAAAATAAATAAACCTTAGGCTATTGACAGGCTAAATAATTTATGTTAGCGGACGCAAGCTTGTTTGACATTGCATTAGACAACATTGGTTGAGTTTCTTATATAGAATAAAGAGGTGTGATCAGGTGCTAAAAGATAACGAAAAAGTTGGTGCAGTAATGGTAGTTGGTTCGGGAATTGCCGGCATTCAGGCCTCTCTCGATTTAGCCAATTCCGGAATGAAAGTATATCTGGTTGAAAACGGGATCAGCATCGGCGGCGTCATGGCGCAACTGGACAAGACGTTTCCTACAAATGATTGTTCCGCCTGCATATTATCGCCAAAACTGGTTGAAGTTGGACGGCATCCCAACGTAGTAATTAAAACCCGTCGCACTGTAGAATCCGTTGAAGGTGAACCGGGAAAATTTAAAGTTAAATTAACCAGTGTCCCGCGTTTTGTTAATCTGGATAAATGCACCGGGTGCGGCGATTGTGCCAATGTTTGCCCTGTTTCCGTAAAATCTGAATTCAACGGTAATTTGAGCGAAAGAAAAGCAATTTATCGGCACTTCCCACAAGCTATTCCCAGCGGCTTTGCCATCGACAAATTAGGAACCTCACCGTGTAAGGCGAGCTGCCCTACTCATATCAGCGTGCAAGGTTATGTGGCCTTGATCGCTGCCGGAAAGTTTAAAGAAGCCCTCAAACTCATCAAACAGGATAACCCTTTCCCCATCGTTTGCGGCCGTGTTTGCAACCATCCCTGCGAGACTGCCTGTATGCGCGGTAAAGTGGATGATGCAATCGATATAATGCACTTGAAACAGTTCGTCGCTGATCTTGATCTCAATAGCGATACACGCTACATGCCGGAAAAGAAGGAAAGCAAGGGCAAGAAGGTTGCTGTTGTCGGCGCTGGTCCTGCTGGACTCACCTGCGCTTACTATCTGGCCATTGAAGGCTATGATGTAGAAGTATACGAGGCCCTGCCTGTGGCAGGTGGCTGGATGGCTGTCGGTATTCCAGAATACCGCCTCCCCAAAAAAGTCCTGAATGCGGAAATCAAGGTTATTGAAGACCTTGGTGTAAAGATTCACTTAAATACAAAAATCGGCAAAGATATTTCTTTTGATAAGCTGAAGTCTGATTATAGCGCGGTATTCATTGGTTGCGGTACGATGAAGAGCAGCAAGCTCAACATTCCCGGCGAGGATATGCAGGGTGTTGTTCATGGTGTTGATTATCTTCTGAAAGTGAATCTGGGAGAAAAGGTATCTTTGGGTAACCGTGTAGCCGTTATCGGTGGTGGTAATGTGGCCATGGATGCTGTTCGCACAGCAGTTCGAACCGGTTCAAAAGAAGTCTTCATTCTCTATCGCCGGACCCGTGCGGAAATGCCCGCTGCGCCCGAAGAGATCGAAGAGGCAATTGAAGAAGGAATCGAGATGAAATTCCTCGTTGCCCCGAAACGTGTTGTGGGCAAGGATGGAAAAGTGACCGGTATTGAATGCACGCGCATGGAATTGGGTGAGCCGGATGCGAGCGGCCGTCGCCGTCCTGTTGAAATCAAGGGTTCAGAATTTATCGTTGAATGTGATTCAATAGTTCCCGCTATCGGTCAGGAAGCAGATCTGTCCTTTATTACCAAGGAAAGCGGTGTTTCTATCAACAAATGGAATAACGTTGATTATGATCAGGTTACTTATGCAACAAATGTTGCCGGTATTTTCTCCGGTGGTGATGTGGTCACAGGCCCCCAGACGGTCGTCAAGGCTGTGTTTGCGGGCAAGGAAGCGGCCAAGTCCATCAACCGCTATCTATTGGGCGAGGATATCAAGGCCGGCCGCGAAAAAGACTGGACTAAAGACTTGGCCGATAAGGCTGACGTTTCCAACGTGCCCAAGATTCCCCGGGCGAAATATCCGCTGATGAAACCGGAAGACCGCAGAACCAACTTCAAAGAAGTCGGTCTCGGTTTTGATGAAGCGCAAGCCATCGCGGAAGCGCATCGTTGCCTTGACTGCGGTATTTGTTCGGAATGTTATCAGTGTGTTGATGCCTGTATTGCCAAGGCCATTGACCACGATATGGTAATTGAAGAAGAAACTATTGAAGTTGGTGCCGTAATTGCGTCGCCCGGTTTTGAAATATTTGATGCCCGTAAGCGCGGTGAATACGGTTACGGTATTTATAAAAATGTTGTCTCCGCCATTCAGTTTGAACGCATTCTTTCCGCGTCTGGTCCATACTTTGGCCATGTACAGAGAATTTCTGACGGCAAAGAGCCCAAGAAGATTGCCTTTATTCAGTGCGTCGGTTCGCGTGATACCTCTTGCGATAACAGCTGGTGTTCATCAGTTTGCTGCATGTATGCAACCAAGGAAGCGATCATTGGTAAAGAACACGCCAAGGGGCTGGAGCCGACAATTTTCTACATGGATATTCGCGCTCATGGGAAAGATTTCGACCGTTTTGTCACCCGCGCCAAAGAAGAATACGGCATCCGCTATATCCGTTCAATGCCTTCCGTAATTAAGGAAATGCAGCAGACGAATAATCTGCTTATCAAATATGTCAATCAGGATGGGACATTAATCGATGAAGAATTCGATATGGTTGTTTTGTCCGTCGGTCTGACGCCGCCTAAAGATGCTAAAAAGCTTGCCTCGAGTTTGGGAATAGAACTCGAAAGTCATGGGTTCTGCAAAACGCAGTTGGAAAATCCCGTTGAGACATCACGACCCGGTGTTTTTGTCTGCGGCGCGTTCGGCGGGCCTAAAGATATTCCCGAAACAGTTATGGAAGCAAGTGCCGCCGCAGCCTGTGCGGAAGGATTGCTGGCCGCAAGACGAGGCACAATGATTACTCCGGCAGAAAATCCGGAAGAAATGGATATGCGTGGCACAGGAGTGCGCACTGGAGTTTTCGTCTGCCATTGCGGCATAAATATCGGTGGAGTTGTTGATGTACCGGCAGTTCGTGACTATGCCGCCACATTGCCCAACGTAGTTTATACGGCTGATAACCTCTTTACCTGTTCACAGGATACAGCGGTGAAGATGGCCGAAGTCATCAAAGAAAAGAATCTCACTCGGGTTGTCGTTGCTTCCTGCTCGCCCCGTACACATGAGGGCCTGTTTCAGGAAAACTGCGAGAAGGCCGGCTTGAACAGATATTTGTTTGAGATGGCAAACATTCGTGACCAGAATTCCTGGGTGCATATGCACGAGCCGGAAGCAGCCACCCAAAAAGCAAAAGACCTGCTGCGTATGGCTGTAGCAAAAGCTCAATATTTGAAGCCCCTGAAACCGGGACAGCTTTCTGTCAATCACCAGGCTTTGATTATCGGCGGTGGTTTGGCCGGTATTACCGCGGCGCTATCTCTTGCCGATCAGGGTTTTGCCTCATACATTGTGGAGAAAGAAGAGCGCCTGGGTGGTAACTACAATCACCTTTATAAAACACTCGAAGGCCTTGATACCCGCGCTCATTTGAAAGCGCTTCTGGAAAAGGTTTATAAAAATCCATTAATCACTGTAGCCACCGGCGCTCAGATTGTTAAGATTGATGGTTTTATCGGCAATTACAAAACAACTGTAAAAGTTAAAGAAGACGAAAAAGTTTTCGAGCATGGTGTTGTAATCGTGGCAACTGGCGCATACGAGAACAAAGCCAAAGAATATCTTTACGGTCAAAACACAAGTGTGAAGACGCAAAGAGAGCTGGAGACTTTGATTTACGAAAAGGATCCGAAGCTTAGTTCCGTGAAAAATATTGTGATGATCCAGTGTGTAGGTTCGCGCGACAAAGAAAGACCTTATTGCAGCCGCTACTGCTGCTCGGAAGCGGTTAAAAACGCGCTTGAGCTCAAAGCTGCCGATCCTTCTCGTGATATTACGATTATTTATCGTGATATTCGCACCTTTGCTTTCAAAGAGGATTATTACAAAAAAGCGCGTGAACTAAATATAAAATTTGTATCTTACGAGGAAAATAGAAAACCGGAAGTTATTGTCGCAGGCGATAAAGTCGAAGTAAAAGTATTTGATCCGATCCTTAATGAAATGGTTGTGTTACCGGCTGATGTAGTGGCTTTGAGTGTCGGCGTTGTGCCGAATCCGGAAAATGCGACAATCGGCCAAATGCTGAAGGTACCCACCAATCAGGACGGGTTCTTCCTGGAAGCGCACGTTAAATTACGCCCGGTTGATTTCCAGACAGATGGTGTGTTCATGTGCGGCATGTCCCATTCGCCAAAATTCAGTGATGAATCAGTAACTCAGGCTAACGCCGCGGTATCGCGTGCCTGCATGGTTCTGTGTCTTGATTTCATTGAGGCGGAAGGCAAGACGGCCTATGTCAATAAGGATAGATGCGCGGCGTGCGGACTTTGCGAAATCAATTGTCCGTATAGCGCAATTGAGGTTGATGTTAAAGAAGGTTGCGCGGCTGTCAATACTGTTTTGTGCAAAGGATGCGGTGTATGTACGGCATCCTGCCGCATGAACGCGGTTGACTTGAACGGATTTAATAATGAAGAAGTGCTGGCACAAATCGAGAACATAAATTAAAGAAAAAAGCGGCAGGATGGAAAAGCCGCAAGAAGGAGAATATATGGCAGAAAATTTAGCAAACAAAGAATGGGTACCGAAAATCGTTGCCATCGTCTGCAACTGGTGTACTTATGCCGGAGCCGATTTGGCCGGTATCAGCAGAATTCAGTACCCACCGAATGTCAGAATTATTCGCGTTCCCTGCACGGGAAGAATTAATCCTTTCTATATAGTGAAAGCCCTGCAGACGGGAGCCGACGGCGTTCTGGTTTCCGGTTGACACCCGGGTGAATGCCACTATATATCTGGAAATTTAGTGGCGCGGCGCAAGTTTGCGACGTTAAAAAGTTTCCTGAATTACATCGGTATGGAAGGCGATCGGACCATTTTTACATGGGTTTCCGCATCCGAAGGCGACAGGTTTGCGCAGGTTATCAAAGGTGTAACGGCGAAAGTTAAGGCCATGGGACCGATTTCTAAATTTAAAAAGATACTTGGTTAAATCTTGGGAATAAAAGAATTAAACTAAACGGGGAAACAATAACTGTGGAAAACATAGAAACAAAATTGCGGGAAGAAGCAAAAAGGCTGCTTTTAGAAAAAAAGGCTGATGTCATTATTGGCTATGAAAAGGGCACGCTTCCACTTACGGCTACACCGTGTTTTATTACCAAACCGGAAGAAGCCGATAGGCTTGTGTGGAATGATCTCTGCACGCAGAATCTGGCTAAATTTGTTCATGATCAGACAAGCCAGCATAAAAATTCACAAAAGAGAGTTAAACCGGAAGACCGCACGAAAAAGGTTATCGGAGTTATTGCCCGCGGCTGTACAACGCGATCGCTTATCATCCATATTCAGGAAAGACAATACGGGCGTGATGAAGTTTATGTTATCGGGGTGCCTTGTACCGGTTATGTTGATGGTAAGGGATTGAAAGCGGCTATTAATGGCGCGGATATTGTGGAAGGATCAATTGACGGCGGGCAGATTAAAATGAAAACCTCTGATGGGGATAAGTCAGTTGCCCTCAAAGATGTTTTAGCAGATAGTTGCCGCACCTGCCGCATTAACAATCCGATTATTTCCGATGTCATGGTTGGACAACATGCTCCGGCCATGAATCCTGATTCCGAATATAATGACGTTACTGAATTTGAAAAGAAATCAATCGAAGATAGGTGGGCATATTTTACCAAAGAAATGGAAAAATGCATGCGTTGTAACGCCTGCCGCCAGGCTTGTCCTTCCTGCTACTGCCCGACTTGCTTTGTTGAACAGAGTCAGCCGCAGTGGGTAGGTATCGGCGAAGACAAAACCGATACACAGGTGTTTCAGTGTATGCGGCTGTTCCATATGGTTGGACGCTGTGTTGATTGCGGTTCCTGTGTTGCCGTTTGTCCGATGGGCGTTGATCTGCGCAAGTTTCTCAAGAAGATTGACAAGGATTGCTGGGAATTATTCGGTAATCGTGCCGGTTCCAGTATGGAGGATATGCCGCCACTCGGTAAGTATAATGAACATCATGAAAAAGAAGAATTTATTTACAACCCATAATTAGTTTGAGGTAATGGAGTTCGCATGGAAAATTTTCTGGTAGAAGTGAACAAAAAGATCCACGGTGTACCGCTGCAGAGTTGTTATCATTGCCGTAAATGCACCGCTGGTTGCCCTGTGGCATCGTATATGGAATATAACCCCAACAAGGTTATAAAAATGATACAAAACGGCAAGCGTGATCAGGTGCTAAATAGTAAGACGATCTGGCTTTGCCTGTCCTGCGAAACATGCATTACGCGTTGCCCCAACCAGGTTGATATCGCGCGGATGATGGATGTACTGAGGCAGATGGCCATTGAAGAAGGAGTCGGCGCCCGAGAGAAGAATGTGCTGAAATTCCATGAAGCATTCCTTGCCGGGATTAAACGAGGTGGCCGTATCAATGAACCGATGATGATGGTTGAATATAAGCTCAAATCAGGGGATTTGTTCTCAGACGCGGTTGCGGGTGTAGAAATGTTTATGAAAGGCAAGTTGTCGCTTCTATCTCCACGAACAAAAGATATGAAGTCAGTAAAAGATATTTTTGAGAAGACAAAGCATTCGTAAAGAAGGCTAAGGAGGCTAGAGTTGAAAGTTTCATATTATCCGGGCTGCTCGCTGCACGCGACGGGAAAAGAATATGATCAGTCCATGAAGTCGGTAAGTTCCGCTCTGGGCATTGAACTAAAAGAAGTTGAGGATTGGTCTTGTTGCGGAGCCTCATCCGCGCACAGCACAAATTTTGATTTATCCATTGCCCTGTCGGCGCGTAACCTGATTTCCGCAGAGAAAAACGCTCTGGATGTAATGGTTCCCTGCGCGGCCTGTTTCAATCGTTTCAAGATGGCTGAACATCATTTAAAGGCCGATAAAGAATTAAAGACAAAGATAGAAGATGTGGTTGGCGCCAAATATCAGGGTGGCATTACAATCCGCAATCCCATTGATATTATTTACAATGAGATCGGTATTGATACGCTGGCGGCAAAAGTTACGAAGCCCTTGACCGGGTTGAAACCGGTTTCTTATTACGGTTGCTTGCTGCTTCGTCCGCCTGAAGTTTGCGAGTTTGAAAATTATGAAAATCCTTACATGCTGGATAAAATACTGGGTTCAATCGGTGCCGAGGTACATAATTGGTCGTATAAAACAGATTGTTGCGGTGGATCGCTTGCTATCAGCAAGACAAGTATTGTTGTTGATATGTGCGATAAGTTGATGAGCGCGGCACATGAAGCAGGTGCCAATTGCGTGGTCACGGCCTGCCCTTTGTGTCTGGCTAATCTTGATATGCGGCCAAGTAAGGGGTTGAAACTGCCGGTATTTTACTTTACGGAATTAATCGCACTGGCAATGGGTTTGGCAGGCGCTAAGGAAACCTTTAAATCGCACATGTTTGATCCGCAGCCGTTGCTGAAACAGGTAGGGCTGATTTAGCCGTTTCTGAAGCTTGGGTCTCATTAAATTCTTGATTAGGGAAAATTATGGAAAAACGTTTAATAAAAAAAGATGTACTAGCGGGCATTGCCAAGAAAATGGCCGGGGATTTCCTGGTTTGGGCGCCGGTAAAAAAAGAAGACAATATTCTTTTTGAACCTCTGCAAAAAGATGCCGAGCCTTTCTTTACTTACTTAAATTCCAAAAACGCGCCGAAAAATGTTTTCTTTCCGCATACGGAAGCTCTGCTGAAATTTACCCGTACAGAAAAGGGAATGGTTTTTTCAGAAGACGAAAACAAAGCGAAAGATTCTGTATTATTTGGCGTGCGCCCCTGTGACGCTCACAGTTTTGCCCTGTTGGATAAACTTTTTGACCAGGAAAAATACAAAGATGGTTATTACATAGCCAAAAGAGAGAAAACGACGGTTATTTCTTTAGCCTGCGTTAAGCCACCTTATGCAAGCTGCTTTTGCACATCGGTTGATGGCGAGCCGGTTTCTTCAGAAGGTTCAGATATTCTTCTGACAGATATTGGTTCTGACTACCTTGTAGAATTTATAACTCCCAAGGGAGAAAAACTGGTCAAGTATTTTGGTGATGCAAAAGTAGATGCTGCCGCCGAGACCAAGAAAAATGACATTGCGGCCAAAGCCAAAGTAGCAATTACATCGAAAATACCGGCGCATGAAGTAAAACCGATTCTGGATAAGAATTTTGATAATCCCTTCTGGGCGACGATCTACGGTAAATGTCTGGCTTGCGGTACCTGCACCTATTTGTGCCCCACCTGTCATTGTTTCGATATCAGTGACGAAGTAAAGGGCAGTGACGGTGTTCGCCTGCGGTCTTGGGATTCCTGCATGTTCCCGATGTTCACCAAGGAAACATCCGGTCACAATCCGCGCCAGTCGCAAAAGGAAAGATGGCGTCAGCGGGCTATGCACAAGTTCAAATATTATGTGGATAATTTTAACGCGATTGCCTGTGTAGGATGCGGCAGATGTGTTATGTCTTGTCCCGTAAATATAGATATTAGAAAAATTGTTGAAGATATTTCAAAATTATAATTAGGGAGTTAGTAATGCAAAACCCGTATATACCTTATCCTGTTGTGGTGGATAAAATCATAACTGAAGTCGATACCAAAGACATCAAGACTTTTCGTTTTAAGTTCGTAAATCCGGAGGATGAAGCAAAATATAGCTACACTCCCGGACAATTCGGCGAGCTTTCCATTTACGGAAAAGGCGAATCGCCCATCGGCATCGCCTCATCTCCGACACAAAAAGGCTATGTGGAATTCACCGTCCAGAAGGCCGGTGTGGTAACGTCAGCTCTGCACGAAATGGAAGAAGGTACCTTCATGGGTCTCCGCGGACCGCTGGGGAATTCCTGGCCGCTGGAATTTCTGGAAGGAAAGAACATTGTGATTGTCGGTGGCGGTTTTGCTTTTACCACACTGCGTTCTTTAATCAACTATATGATTTCCGGCGATAACCGCAAACGTTTTGGCAAAATCACAGTTATTTACGGCGCGAGAACTCCCGGATTATTGCTTTACAAAGATGAATTGATCGAATGGCAAAAAAGAGATGATTTAAATATCAATGTTACAGTAGATAAAGGTGATGCCACCTGGAAGGGCAGGGAAGGTTTTGTTCCCACTGTCTGCAAGGAAGTGGCACCAAGTGCTGAAAATGCTGTTGCCGTTATTTGCGGCCCTCCCGTAATGATCCGTTTTACCCTGCCGGTATTTTTTGAGCTTGGCTTCTCCAAAGAAAACATTATTACTTCTCTGGAAATGAGAATGAAATGCGGCATTGGCAAGTGCGGACGTTGCAATGTTGGCAGTAAATATGTTTGCAAAGATGGTCCGGTATTTTCACTAGCGGAACTTGACAAGTTGACACCGGAATACTAGGAAAATTTCCAAATTCTTAAGAAATATTTTTAGGGAGCCTTATGGTTCCCTTTTTTTTAAAGTTTTCGCGGTGTTATACCAAGTAGCTGCCAAACATTAAAAGTCTGATTTATTGGGCATAATACAAAGTAAGCTTTCAAAAATTAATAGTTTGTTTTTGAAAGCAACTTGGTATTATCTATGTAGGTTATTTTGGGCAAGTTTGAATTTGCACTTTCTTTTTTTGTGTGTTAGCAAATTCCTTGCAAGTCAATAATTTCTAATTTAAGGACTTCTAAATGACGGGAGATATTTGATGTCACAAGCAGTTACACCATATCTGGAAATGTCTCAAGCGATTATGGATGCAGGTGGTGAGGCGCTGAAAAAATGTTACCAGTGCGGAACCTGCACTGGTACTTGTCCCTGGACACCGATAACTCATTTTAATATCCGCAAGTTGGTTCGTTTTGGGCAGTTGGGTATTGATGGCATTGAGGAGTTCATGTGGGGTTGTTCCACCTGCAAATTCTGTGTTGATCGCTGTCCTCGCGGTGTGGAGATCATTGATGTGGTTACAGCGATAAGAAATGTTTACAGCGGCGGAGGTATGTTGCCGCAGAGTCTCCGGTCTTTTGTCGGCTCTATGTCGGCAAGAGGTAATCCCTGGTCAGGCGATCAGTCCAAGCGTAACGACTGGGCTAAGGAAAAATATCCGCTGTATTCCGCAGATAAGGAATACTTGTTTTGGACATGCTGCACTGTTTGTTATGATCCCCGTAATGTCCGATTGGCCAGAGCCACTGCCGAAATATTAAATCAATCGGGATTGAGTTGGGGATTGCCGGAGGTAGAAGTAAACTGCTGTGGCGAGAGTCTGAAAAAAGTTGGTGATCTGGCGTTATTTGATAGACTGAAAACCAATAATCTTCAATATTTTCAGAAAAAAGGCGTCAAAAAAATAATTACCGTTTCACCCCATTGCCTGTCTTCTTTTAAAAAGGATTACGGTGAGGATTATGAAGTTGTGCATTTCAGTGAACTGATTGCCAA
>JBAXON010000062.1:0-13376 GCA_037133255.1 Deltaproteobacteria bacterium | reverse complement strand
GTCACTAACGATTTAAAACGAAGAGTGTTTGAGCATAAAAATAAATTACTGGAAGGCTTTACCAAGAAATACAATATTGATAAATTGTTATTCTATGAAGCTTACGATGACATAAACAATGCCATTGCCAGAGAAAAGCAAATAAAAGGCGGCTCAAGGGAAAAGAAGATTAAATTAGTAGAAGAAATAAATAGCAAATGGAATGATTTATACGATGAAATATGAGATTGCCACGTTCACTGTCGTGAACTCGCAATGACAAAAAGCAATGTGTCATTGCGAGAAGCCCCTCGGGCGACGAAGCAATCTCAGTACCACTAATTACTAAATGATAAGTGCGATGAATTCTTTGATGGAAGTGTGATTGCCACGACACCTGAGAGATGTCTCGCAATGACAATAAACTGTAGGTTCAGTATGGATAAATTTTCGATGATAACGGATTTTATTCCGAGTGGTGATCAGCCGCAGGCGATCAGAGAATTAACTCAAGGCCTGAATGCGGGTAAGGATCATCAGGTGCTTCTGGGTGTCACCGGATCGGGTAAAACCTTTACGATAGCCAATGTTATCGAGCGCGTTCAGCGTCCGGCGCTGATTATCGCCCATAACAAAACTCTGGCTGCGCAACTGTATGAAGAATTCAAAGGACTGTTTCCTGATAACGCCGTGGAATATTTTGTCAGCTATTATGACTATTATCAGCCGGAAGCCTATCTGCCGACTACCGATACGTATATTGAAAAAGACTCGGCAATCAATGAGGAAATAGATAAACTGCGTCATGCGGCAACTCATTCACTTTTGACCCGCCGCGATGTCATCATTGTGGCGAGTGTCTCCTGCATTTACGGTTTGGGATCACCGGAAGCCTATTTGGGGATGATTGTTCAACTGGAAGTGGGCAAAGATTTTCCGCGGGAGGAGCTCTTACACCGGCTTGTGGAAATTCAGTATGAACGCAATGACATTGATTTCCATCGCGGCACGTTTCGTGTGCGTGGTGATGTGGTGGAAATATTCCCTCCTTATGAAGACGAGAAGGCACTGCGTGTGGAATTCTTTGGTGACACTATCGAATCCATGACTTTGATTGACCCACTGCGGGGTAAAAAAATAAGCACGGTTGATAAAACAGCCATTTATCCCGGCAGGCACTATGTTACAACACGCGAAAATCTGAAAAGGGCAACTGCCGATATCCGGGCGGAACTGGCTTTAATACTTGCCGACTATAAGGCGCAAAACAAACTATTAGAGGCACAGCGCCTCGAGCAGCGTACTAACTTCGATCTGGAGATGATGGAGGAGATGGGCTATTGCCAGGGCATTGAAAATTACTCCCGCCATCTTACCGGTCGCAATCCCGGTCAGCCGCCGCCCACGCTGATGGAATATCTGCCGCAAGGCGCTTTAATCATTATAGACGAGAGCCATGCCACACTCCCGCAGATCACCGGCATGTATCGCGGGGACAGGTCGCGCAAGGAAACGCTGGTGAAATATGGTTTCCGTCTGCCATCCGCCATGGATAATCGGCCACTGCGATTTGAAGAGTATGAGGCCCTGCCCAATCAGAGAATCTACATTTCGGCAACCCCTGCTGTATATGAAACGGAAAAGGCGCAAGGTGTGCGGGTGGAGCAAATTATCCGTCCGACAGGGCTTATGGATCCGGAAATAGAAATCAAGCCTGCCCTCCATCAGGTTGATGATCTGCTTGAAGAAATACGCCTGCGGGTTAAAAATAAAGAGAGGGTGCTTGTCACCACGCTTACCAAACGCATGGCGGAAAATCTAACCGATTATTATAGTGGCCTGAGTATTCGTGTGCGTTATCTGCATTCAGACATTCATACTTTGGAGCGTGTGGCTATAATCCGCGATTTGCGCCTGGGTGAATTTGATGTGCTGGTTGGTGTGAATCTGTTGCGTGAAGGCCTGGATATTCCGGAGGTATCGCTTGTGGCAATTCTTGATGCGGACAAGGAGGGCTTCCTGCGGTCGGAGCGCTCGCTGATTCAGACCAGTGGCCGTGCAGCGCGAAATGTGAGCGGCAAAGTAATCATGTATGCCGATAAAATCACCAAATCCATTCAGGCCTGTCTTGACGAGACCAAACGCCGCCGCATCATCCAGCGCAAATATAATGAAGATAACAACATCACGCCTGAATCCATTAAAAAGTCAATCAGTAATGTTCTGGGTTCAATTTATGAAGCCGATTACATGACCATACCTGTGGATGCCAAAGGAAGAAGAATACCAGGCACGGAAGAAGATTTGCCGGCATTGATCAAAAAACTTACGGCAGATATGAAGCAGGCGGCCAGGGATCTGGAATTTGAAAAAGCCGCCACTCTGCGAGATGAGATAAAAGAATTAAATAAAATTCTTCTGGAGATGTGTTAGTTTTAACGTTAGTTGCTCTAGTGAATGACTAATTAGGTAGCTCTATTTTTTACGTAAGCGTCAATACTATAAAACTATGCAAGAAAATAATAATTTGAAAGAAAAAATGACTTCTGCTCCGCGCAGCCCCGGTGTCTATCTGATGAGGGACGCGCAAGGGAAGATTATCTATGTCGGCAAAGCCAATGATCTGAAGAGCCGCATTGGTTCTTATTTTACCGGCAAGGATACTCGCCCGATGGCACCGTTTTTGATGTCGCGGGTAAAAGATATTGACTACATCACGACCGCTACGGAAAAAGAAGCGCTGATTTTAGAGAACAACTTAATCAAACAGCATCGCCCGCGCTATAATGTCATCTTGCGCGATGATAAAACTTACTATCATTTAAGCATTGATCCTGGTGAAATTTATCCGCGCCTGCAGCTTGCCCGCAAGAGACTTAACAATGCCGCTTTGTATTTCGGCCCCTATCCTTCGGGACTTGCCGCCAAAGAAACCATGCGTTTTGTTCAGCATGTATTTCCACTGCGCAGCTGCCGCAATCGCGATTTCAAATTGCGCGGCCGTCCATGCTTGGAACATCAGATGGGACGCTGCTTTGCGCCCTGTAAAGGATTGATTGATGAGGCATCTTACCGGAAGTTAGTCGAAAATACCGTCTCTTTTTTGCAGGGACGCCGTCGATCGCTTGTTACCGAGATTAAAGCGCAAATGGAAGAGGCGGCACAAAATTTAAATTTTGAAGAAGCGGCGCTTCTGCGTGACCGCATCGGCGCTCTGGAACACGCGCTGGAGAAGCAAAATGTGGACTGGGCAGGCACAAAGGATCAGGATGTTTTGGGCGTTTATGTCCATGAAGATGTTTATCAGCTTTGTATCTTGTTTGTCCGCGCCGGAAAGCTTTTGGGCAGCAAATCATTTGTACCCGTGAAAATGAAAATGGAGCTTACCGAAGTTATATCATCTAGCCTCACGCAGTATTATGATGGCGGCGCGCAAATTCCTGATGAAATTATTGTCCCCTGTTCTTTGCCGGATGAAACAGTTATTGCGGAATGGTTAACAGACAAGAAAGAAAAAAAGGTTGTGTTGACTGTCCCCGCACGGGGCACCAAAAATGCTCTGCTGGATATGGCTGTGGACAATGCCCGCAACCTCTGGGAATCCGGGCAGAAGAAGGAAGAGAAAAAGACAGAGGCCCTGAAAATTCTTCAGGGGAAATTATTTCTGGCAAAGCTTCCGCGCAGAATTGAGTGTTACGATATCTCTAATATCAGCGGTAAGCATGCCGTTGGTTCCATGGTCGTATTTCAGGATGGTGAACCGGATAAGTCCAGCTACCGCCGCTATCGGATCAAAACAGTATCCGAGTCGGATGATTATGCCATGATGTATGAAGTGCTTTCAAGGCGGTTTGCCCATAGTGAAAACTTGCCGGATTTAGTTGTGGTTGATGGCGGCAAGGGACAGCTCAATGTTGCGCTTTCCGTGTTGAAGGATTTGAAAATAAAGCTTGATGTTATCGGTTTGGCCAAAGAAGAGCGCACGATTATTTCCGGTAGTGGGGTCATAAAAAAGAAAGACCGCAAATCGGAAGATCGGGTATATCTGCCGCGACGCAAGGATGCCATTTACCTTTCTGCCTGGCCGGCTGCATTGCGGATGCTTCAGCAAGCGCGGGATGAAGCCCATCGCTTTGCCGTTAGTTATCATCATCAATTGAAGCAAAATAATGACCTGCGCTCTATCCTTGATGAAATTCCCGATATCGGGGAGTCGCGCAAGAAACTATTGCTTAAGCATTTTGGCTCTGCACAGCAAGTAAAAAATGCCACGATTGAAGAATTGCAAAAGGTGCCGGGAATCGGTAAAGAGATTGCTGAAAAAATTTATACTGGTTTGTCATTATAGTAGTGCCTTAAAAAACATTTTACCTTGTCTTTGCGAGGGAGTAAAACGACCGAAGCAATCTATTATGTAGTGCGTATCATAGAGATTGCCACGGCTCCTGAGAGTCGCCTCGCAATGACAGAAGTGGGAGTGGTAGTATAAGATGAATTTGATAACAATTATTATTTTGGCAATCGGTCTTGGGATTGATGCTTTTTCTGTGGCGATAGGCATCGGCGCGGCAAACACAAAAAGGTCGTGGGCTCCGATGCTGCGCCTGGCATTGGCCTTTGGAATTTTTCAGTTTGTGATGCCGATAGCCGGTTGGCTTGCCGGTCAGACTATCGTAAGTTTTATTGCCAATTACGATCACTGGATAGCTTTTGCTCTCTTGGCTTATGTGGGCGGTAAAATGATATTTGAGGGCTTCGAAAAAGAAAGCGAAGAAGAAAAAGCCGATCAGACAACTGGTTTACCGCTGCTTCTGCTTTCGATTGCCACCAGCATTGATGCGCTCGCTGTCGGTTTCAGCTTTTCAGTATTAAAAGTGCCGATATTATTCCCCGCGACTATTATCGGCATCGTTTGTTTTTTGATGACAGCTGTAGGGATGATATTTGGCAAAGCGCTGGCGAAAATCTTCGGGAAAAAAGTGGAAATCTTCGGTGGGATTGTGTTGATTGCAATTGGTTTGAAGATACTGATAGACCATTTGGCATAAAATATTACAGATTTCGAAGACTAATAGTAATTGACAAAACAGGGAATTGAAGAATATATTAAACCCATGAAAGAAAAAATCTATTTGGATACTTCAGTACCAAGCGCTTATTACGATACGACAAAACCACTGCGTCAATTAATAACACAAAAGTGGTTTGAAAAAGAAGCAAGCAGATATGCTCTCAATATTTCTACGCTAACAGTAGCTGAAATTGATGAAACATCTGACGAAAGAAGACGGCAAAGTATAAAAGCATTGATTAAAAAATATAAATGCAGATTGCTAGAAGTTTCTGATGAAATGCTGTCGCTGTCTAAAAAATATATGAAGTATGGCGCAATACCAAAGTCTGAACCGGAAGATGCTTTGCATGTCGCAATTGCTACGGTTAGTGGTATTGAAATGCTGGCATCGTGGAATTTTTCGCATATCGTAAGTATTAATCCTATAAGAAAAATACACGAAATTAATATCAAAAACAAATACTATCCGATTCAAATAGGTTCACTGGAAATATTTGGAGGGGCAAAATATGGGAACTTATAAAAATTCATACACAAAAAATACGGATTTTGCATTGTGGGAATTGCATGAAATTCGTCATCGTATTCATGAAACCTTTAAGAATGATTACTTAAAAATAAACGAGGTTGGCAATAAAGTCTATAGAGATATTATAAACGGGAAAAATACCGCATCGCGAAGCAAGACCTTGCGATCATCTTCAACCTGATACATTTGCACAACAGTATAAAACCAACAACATTGTCATTCACGTCGCACATAAACTCGCGTGACCTTCAGGTTATCAGTTGTGAAGGAGATAATCATGTATTATCAATGTTTTTCTGGATATACCCTGAAGGGTACTTCGCCGGCTTTCGTAACCTGAAGGTCATCTACGACCGGTATGAAACTCATAGGAGTTGTGCAAAGTTCACCAACCATGATTGCGGGAGATTATAAATGTATTATCAGATTATCAATGTAGGAAAAGAAAGCATTGGCATTGTTTGGCAGTATAAAGGCAGCAAGCCGCAAATAGAGAGAATTTTCCTGCCTTGTGTCAAAGCTGAACTTTTGGCTAAGATTAAAAAAGAGTTCCCGGAGGTAATTAAAAAAGAGCAAAAGATACCCTACAGGATCGCGACACAAATCACAGAATTTTATTCCGGGAAGAGAATCAAATTTGATCTCTCCCTTTTGAATTTAAAAAAACTATCCGGATTTTCGGCAAAAGTATTAAAATATAATTGCAAAATACCTTACGGGAAAGTTGCTACTTATTCCGGTTTGGCTGCGGCAGTAGGCTCTCCTCGGGCTGCACGTGCCGTGGGTACTGCGCTTGCCAATAATCCTTTCCCGCTGATTATTCCCTGCCACCGTGTTGTCCGTGCTGATAGAACGCTTGGAGGATTCGGCGGGGGAATTAAAATGAAAAAAGGATTGCTACTGAGAGAAGGCATAATCATTGATAAAAAAGGATGCGTTGACGTAAAATGCCTGAATTTAAACCGTGATTAATTTTGTTCCTGTGGTTGATGTACAAACGGTGGCAAAGGGCAATCCATGGCCAGGGAGACAACTCGCAGAAGTTCAGCTTCGCTCACGGTGATGGTTTGGTCGGCAAAAGCGCAGTGGGCGCAAGCATCAATTACTGATTGCTTTATTTTAAATGAAGCATAGTTCAATTGCTTAAGAGCGCCGCTCACTTTTAAAAACGCTATATTTTCTTCATAAGAAAAGTCCGGTTTTTTATTCGCGAGTTCCGGAATCCGTGCAACCCCTGCGGCAAATGCCTGGCGCGCCTTTTCCTCACTGCCGATATTCCCGGCGCAGGCCAATGCTCTCAGGATTATCAAAATGTCCAAGCCTATTGCGGAATAAGAGAAAAAAGATACTTTGCTGGAAATATTTTCCATATCGCTTAATAATTTATTGAGCATCCACTCGATAGTGAATTCAAAGAGAGTTACTTTGTTATCGGCTGTAATTAAAGCATTAATAACCATCAAAAAGTTTCTTTTTTCCATTCCGGTTAAAGAGCGCAAAGACGGTATTGCTAATTGGACAAGCGGCAGGCGAATATCCTGTGGCAGTTTGGCAATGAGTTCACTAAATCGTGTCGCCGCCTCAATATTACCCTGCAACACTATGGCACGCTGCAAAGCATTAAGCTGTGCGGCTCTTTCCTTAGAATCATTTTCCAGAAGCAGAGAGCAGATTACGGAAGCAGCGCCATGAGGAGTGTTCAGCGCCTCCCGAATTTGACCGGGAATCATCGCCAAAAGAGAGATGCTGTTTCCAAAATTTTCTTTACCGGGGTTGCCGACGCTACTTACAATATCCGCGGGTTTTGTTTTTATGCGTGGTATTGCAACGGGAGTTGCCGCCGCCATATACATACCTTCCTGGGCAGCATATTCAGGTTTTTTCTGTGGCATAATTTTGGGGAATTTCCCGTCAAAGCTCGGATCAAGCAGGCCGATACGCTGCAAAAGGGGCGGGTGCGTTGCTAAAAAGTCGCTGAAAAATTCGTTACTGTGGCTTTCACCGAAAAATAAATGACTGGCTTGTTTGGCCGCTACTGATTTAATACTTGAGCTAAAAACGTAACCGCCGATTTTCTTTAAGGCATTAGCCAGTCCTTGGGGATTACGGGTGAACTGCACGGCGGAAGCATCGGCTAATAGTTCCCTCTGACGGCACACTGCGCTCTGAATCATCCTGCCCAGAAATGATCCGACATAACCGATTATCGCAAGCAATATGCCACCAATAAAGAGGATGATATATCTTGCAGAGATTCGATAATGTTCCAGGATCTGACCGCCGATGATCCCGATGACGAGGATGCCATAGATTATGCCAATCAACTGAATATTAAGACGCGTATCACCATTTAAGATATGGCTGAATTCGTGGGCGATTACCCCCTGCAATTCATCACGGGAAAGCTGATCGAGAGTTCCTTGAGTTACCGCTACAGCGGCATCACTGAGCGTAAGCCCGGCCGCAAAGGCATTGATGCTTTTTTCTTTGTCCAAAACAAAGACCTGCGGCACGTGGATACCGGAGGCAATAGCCATTTCTTCCACAACGTTGAGTAACTGCCGCTCTGCCGGGTCAATACTTGTCTTGGGGATAAGCCTGCCGCCAAGCATTTCCGCCACTGTACCGCCGCCCTTTTGGAGCGTGTTCATTTTAATCAGGCTGGCAATAAGGATGAATAACGAAACTATTGCCGCGATGAAAATAAACAACGCCGGATCCCAGAAAGAAAAGGTATGCAGCTTTCCAACATAAGAGTGTGCTTTAGCGGTATTAGTGCTGAAACTTTCGGTGAACAAATAGATAAACCAGATTAACCGAAAAGCAAAATACAAGGCGACAATAATAAGGAATACCGCGGCAATAAACAGAATAACAAGTTTCTGGCAACTGTTGCGGGCGTCGGCTTGTCTTTGAAAAAAATTAGCAGGGCGGCTATCGGCCATTTTCAGATCAACCGTATATTATCGTGATCCATTAATACCAATTAGCAATCAAACGTTAATTAATTGCTTGCTATGGTATAACACCAAGTAAGCTTTCAATAATTTATATTGTAGTCATTGAAAGCAACTTGGTATAACAAATCAGGTAAAGGACACTTTAGGCGCTACTCGTTCCTCCGCCTTTTCTACCGCTTCCAGGAGTTTGGCGGGATCAAAGTTATAGAAACCCGCGACGATGTTATTTGGGAATATCTCGCGTTTAATATTGTATTCGGCCACGAAATCATTGTAAGCCTGACGGGCAAAGCTTATTTTGTTTTCGGTGGAAGTCAATTCTTCCATAAGCTGGCTGATTGTCTGATTGGCTTTTAAATCGGGATATGATTCCACAACGGCAAGAAGCTTGCCCATAACGGAGCTCAATGCCCCTTCTGCCTGCGTGAGGCCGGTCATTGCTGCAGCGTTTCCGGGATTGGCGGCGGCGACTTTACTGGCATCAAATGCCGTATTACGCGCTTTGATTACTGCATCTAATGTATTTTTCTCATGTGCCAGATAGCCTTTGGTGCTTTCGACCAGGTTGGGAATAAGATCGTAACGGCGTTTTAATTGAACATCTATCTGGGCAAAGGAGTTCATGTAAAAGTTGCGCAGTTTAATGAGGTTGTTATAAATGCTTGTAAAATAGATAGCAATAATAACAATAATTCCTAACAGTACTAGTAATGGCATGGCATATCCTCCTGTGAATTTTTCGTTAGGTTGTTTTTAAACTATTGCCCGGAAAATATCAAGATCAAAAGCTAAAAAATCATGTTCAGCAATACTTCATTTAGCAGGTTGCGTAATGGCCAGATTATCGCGGTGGATGATTTCGTCGTAATCTTTATGCCCCAAAACCTGGTAAATTTGACTTGTTTTCAGGCCCATAATCTTGCGGATTTCAGAGGAACTGAAATTGACCAGGCCTTTCGCCAGGATTGCGCCTTCACTATCAACGCAGCTAACCGGATCGCCCTGGTCAAAGTCTCCTTCCACGGCGATGATTCCTGAAGGCAGCAGACTTTTGCCCTTACTAAGCAGTGCTTTTTTTGCTCCGTCATCAATGATCAATTTGCCACGGGAACGTAAAGTAAAGGCAATCCAGTATTTTTTGCTGTTTAATCGGTCAGCCATCGGCAGGAAGAGGGTGCCGATTTCCTTGCCGGCAAGAATTTCAGTCAGAACATTTTTTCTTTTTCCCGGGGCGATGACACAGGGGATACCAATGGCTGTAACTTTTTTGGCGGCAAGTATTTTGCTTTTCATGCCTCCCGTTCCAACTGATGAAGTTTCTGCCGTTGCCGCGGCTTCAATCTCTCCGCTAATCTCGCGCACCAACCCGATGAGTTTGGCTTTTTTTGACGTGGCCGGATTGCAGTCATAAAGGCCGGCAGTACTGGTCAGATTGATGAATATATCAGCTTCCACGATATTGGCAATCATCGCGGCCAGATTGTCATTGTCGCCGAACTTGATTTCGTCTACCGCCACACTGTCATTTTCATTGATAATAGGAATCACGCCCCATTCCAACAGAGTGGAAAGAGTGTTGCGGATATTCAAATATCTTTGCCGATCAGTCAGATCAGAGAGAGTCAGAAGTATCTGGGCAACATAAAGGCCTTTTTTTTCGAACGCTTTGGAATAAACGCGCATCAATCTTCCCTGGCCGACAGCCGCCGCGGCCTGCTTTTCAGGGATACTTTTGAGCGAGCCTTTAATGTTGAGACGATGCTTACCCGAGGCAATGGCGCCGGAAGTAACCAGCACGATTGAATAACCCTGGCTTGCCAGATCAGACATTTCCCGCACAAGTGCATCAATGATTTTTAGATCAAGACCTTCAGCGCCGGTGAGCACTGCCGAACCTATTTTGACGAGGACTTTTTTTGCATGTGCAAGAGTTTGCCGACGAATATCATTCATTCTCTGATTCGTTTTCTCCCGAACTTAGTATGGTGATTATTTTATTTAATATTTCTTTTGTTCCTTCACCGGTAACCGCGGAAAAAGGATGAAGCATTATCCCTTTTTTCTTGAAGAGCGCAACTTCTTTTTTTGACCGCTTTTGAACATCGGGAAGATCGATCTTGTTTAAAGCCACGATTTGCTTCTTTTCCAGCATTTGAGGATTGTAATGAGCAAGCTCCTTATTGATCGCGGTATAGTTTGCCCACGCATTGGTATTGGGTTCTTCGGAAATATCGATAAGATGGAGCAGCACGGATGTTCTTTCCACATGCTTCAAAAATTGGATGCCCATGCCCAGCCCTTCGTGTGCGCCGGAGATAAGACCCGGTATATCGGCCAGAACAAAGCTATTGCTTCCCGCGTATTTTACAACGCCCAGGTGCGGCGTCAATGTGGTAAAAGGATAATCAGCAATTTTAGGTTTGGCGGCGGATACCCGGGAAATAAAAGTTGATTTTCCGGCATTGGGAAAGCCGACAATGCCGACATCTGCCAAAAGCTTCAGCTCAAGCTTAAGGCAGAACTCGTCTCCTTCCATGCCGTCTTGAGCAAAACGAGGCGTCTGATGGGTGGATGATGTAAAATGGGCATTGCCCTTGCCGCCGATGCCGCCGCGAGCGGCAATAAAAATTTGATTGAGTTCCGATAAATCGGCCAGGATTTCTCCGGTTTCAAAATCTTTAAAAATCGTGCCCACCGGTACGATCACTTCCAAATCTTCCGCGCTACGGCCTGTGCGATGGTTGCCGGAGCCATGTCCTCCGCTTTTGGCAATCTGGTGCTGCTGGTATTTTAAATCAAGCAATGTGTGATGGCTTTTAGCGGCGCGAAAAATTACATCGCCTCCTTTTCCGCCATCTCCACCATCGGGGCCGCCATGTGGCACAAACTTTTCCCGCCGGAAGCTTACGCAACCTTTTCCGCCATGACCGCCTTTAATGTAAATTTTTGCTTCATCAACAAATTTCATGAGTATTACCAAATAATAAAGGCGCTTGAGATAAGCGCCTTTAAATTAAAAATATTTTTCCTGTTATTACTGCGCGGTATAAACGCTTACTTTTTTCCTTGTTTTATCAAGTCTTTCATATTTTACAATGCCATTAATCAAGGAAAAAAGAGTGAAATCTTTACCCATGCCCACATTGCTGCCCGGATGAATTTTTGTTCCTACCTGCCGCACTATAATCGACCCGGCGTGGATTGTCTGACCGCCAAATACCTTGACGCCACGTCTTTGGGAATTACTGTCTCTGCCGTTGCGGGTGCTTCCTTGCCCTTTTTTATGTGCCATAACTTTTTCCGCCTATATAGAAATCTTTGTTATTTTCATACTGGTTAAATTCTGGCGATGCCCGGTCTTCTTATGGAATCCCTTGCGGCGAATCATGTGGTAAGAAATAAGCTTCGGGCCTTTCTTTTGGGTGATAATTTCACCAACAACCTTGGCACCTTCCACAAAAGGCTTACCGACTTTGACACCTTGATCATCAGAGACCATCAGAACTTCGCTGAATATTACTTCCGCGCCTTTTTCACCAACCAACTTCTCGACGGATAAAACATCACCTTCTGAAACCTTGTGCTGTTTAGATCCTGTTTTTATTACTGCGTACATATACTTATCCTTATTTAGAGTTAAGATTGACGCTTATAGATAATTTGTATCCGTTTGTCAATAAAATTTAGTTGTCCGGCTAATATTTTAAAATCAGAGGGTAATATGTTGCCAATACATTGAATTTATAGAGATAATAAGAAATTAAAGTATTGATTGTATCCAGACGAATCATATTTCTCATACTTGAGAAGGATTAATTTTAAAAAATCAGCTGCTTTTAGTGAAAGCATCTTGCTTATCAATTCAGGAGATTGTAGTATAAAACATAAATATATTGAGATTAAGCAGGCATGTTTGGATGCTATTTGGGAGACCGGCTTTGAAAAGAACAATTACTTATCATTTGATTATAATAATCTTGTTAGTATTTCCCGTAAAATTATGGGCTGGAAGTGAGCTATCGAGGCAGTTTATCGAAGAGCGCCTGATTGATAAAGGTATGGATAAGTCTCAGGCGCAAAGCATGCTTGGTGATTCGCGAATATCTACCCAGCAAGACATTGTTATTCTGAACCTTTTTCATTCCGCACCGCTGGGGATAGAAAAAAAGCCGGATGTTATGGATATAGATGCAAGAAGCATCAAAAAAGGTAAATTATTTCTCAAGGAGAATAAAGAAACATTATCTTCTGTGGAGCAGCGTTTTGGCACATCTCCTCAGATCATTACGGCCATTCTTATTGTAGAATCAAAGTTAGGTACATATCCCATGCGCTATAATGTTGTTACAGCATATACCAACCTTGCTTCTCTGCTCAATCCTGATTACTTTGGCGAGATACAAAAAAAGTATGCGGACGTTTATCCGCAGCTCAACGATGAAGACACGATTAAAAAGGCGAAAAGCAAGGCGCAGTGGGCGCTAGATGAGCTTTATCATCTTGCTTATTTAGCCAATGAATTGAAGATAGACCCGCTGAGCTTTATGGGATCATTTTCCGGGGCAATCGGCCCTGCGCAGTTCATCCCCTCTACTTTTCGGTCGTTTGGAATTGACGGAGACGAAGACGGCATACGCAATCCATTGAATATGCGGGATGCAAAGGCAAGCATAGGCAATTACCTGAAAAATTCGGGCTGGTCAGAGGAAGCGCCTCTGGAAACAAAACGAAACGCGATATGGCAGTATAACCACAGCCAGGTATACGTAAATACTATAATGCTACTTTACGATGAATTGGGACGGGAGTAATACCATGCCGAAATCAAAGTGCT
>JBAXON010000061.1:0-13388 GCA_037133255.1 Deltaproteobacteria bacterium | reverse complement strand
TACGGAGAAAATGCTTACTTATGTTAATAATTCTAAGGATACAGAATTCATTATCGGCACGGAAATCGGCATCATTCACAGAATGAAAAAAGAAAATCCGGAGAAAAGTTTTTACCCGGCATCGGAAAATGCCACTTGCCCTAACATGAAACGCATTACATTGGAAAAGGTTCTGTGGTCGCTTCAGGATTCAACTTATGAAATCACAGTCCCTCAGGAGATCATGGACAAAGCAAGACTCTCTATTGAAAGAATGATGCAGGTAACATAATTTTGTCAGGACGCAATTAATATTATGAAAAAAGATTCTGTCGGCATTGTAATACCGCAATACTTTACCTTTGCTGAACCACCCGATACCTTACAGCTTAAATCAGGCCGCAACCTTGGCCCGATAACGCTGGCTTATGAGGCCTATGGCAAATTAAACGCTAAGAAAACAAATGCGATACTGGTTTGCCATGCCCTATCAGGTGACGCCCATGCGGCAGGATTTCTTGAGGGAGAAACAGCTGCCGGCTGGTGGGATGACATGATCGGTCCGGGCAAAGCTCTCGATACAAATCTTTATTATGTAATTTGTTCCAATGTCATCGGTGGATGCAAGGGCAGCACGGGGCCTTCCTCAACTAATCCAGAAACAGGAAAACCCTACGCCCTGGATTTTCCTATGATCACCATTGCCGATATGGTGGAGGCCGAGCGCCACTTAATTGACTTTTTTGGCATTGAAAAACTCCTTTGTGTTATCGGCGGTTCCATGGGTGGAATGCAGGCACTGCAATGGGCATCAGCCTATCCGGATAGGATTATTGCCGCGATACCCATTGCCACAGCGCTAAAACATTCACCGCAACAAATCGCCTTTGATGAAGTCATCCGGCAATCAATAATGGCCGATCCGGACTGGCGTGGCGGTTACTATTACGAACATGGCCAACCGGAAAAAGGCCTGGCCGTGGCAAGGATGATCGGGCACATCACCTTCATGAGCGATCAATCCATGGAGGAAAAGTTTTCGCGAAAACTGAAGAACGATAATTTAAGTTTTCAATTCATTGATGATTTTGAAGTCGAAGGGTATTTGCGTTATCGCGGCTATAATTTTGTCAAACGCTTTGATGCCAATTCTTATCTTTACATTACCAAAGCCATGGATTACTTTGACCTCTCCGGTGATAAATTCATGCCCACAGTTAAAAAAACGGCCGTCCGGTTTCTGCTAATTTCATTTAAGTCGGATTGGCTTTATCCAACGCATCAGTCGCAGGATATTGTCCGCCTTTTAAAAAGGAAGCATGCCTACACGACATATTTTGATTTAATCTCAACTTACGGGCATGATGCTTTTTTAATTGAAATTGAAGACGAAACTCGCTTAATCAAAAATTTCCTGGCGAATGTCAGCCCTGATTAATAAACTAATAGCGGATAAAAACGGAAGGAATAATAATTGTAAATATGAAATCAGATCATCAAATTATCGCCAGCATCATCAATAAAGGAGCGCATGTTCTGGATTTAGGCTGCGGCAATGGCGAGCTGCTGGCCTTTCTAATGCAGCAGAAAAAGGCTTTGGTGCAGGGCATTGAACTTGATGAAAATCAGATGCACCAGTGTGTTGAGCGCGGGTTGACAGTGCTTCAGGGAGATATTGAAAGTGGCCTGGTTGATTATCCGGATAAATCTTTTGACTTTGTAATTCTCAACCAGATCATGCAGCAAATAAAAAAGGCTGATTTTGTCATTCAGGAATCTCTGAGGGTTGGCAAACGCGTAATCGTCGGCTTCCCAAATTTTGCCCACCTGAAGGCGCGCTTCACTCTTGTATTTCGCGGGAAGACGCCGATCAATGAAGCCCTTCCCTACTATTGGTTTGAGACGCCCAACATTCGTTTTTTGACTATCAGTGATTTTATCGATTACTGTGACAAAAAAGAAATTAAAATCGAGCAGCAATATTATTTGGGAAAATCAAGACAGGTTCATTTTATGCCCAATTTATTTGCCCAGAATGCTCTTTTTGTCATCACGCGTAAATAGCCTAATTATTCTGAGGAGCCTATATGAAAAAAACAATTATCGCTTCGGATAAACTGCCGGTTGTAGGCCCTTACTCCGCGGCAGTAGAAGCAGGCGGCTTTATTTTCATCTCCGGTCAAATAGCGCTTGATCCAAAAACAGGTGAGGCCATCACCGATATTCAATCCGCAACCAGTCAGGTCCTTACAAACATCCAAACTATTCTGGATGCAGCCGGTTTAAAATTAACCAACATTGTCAAGACAACTATCTATTTAAAAAACATTACAGACTTTGCAGCCGTCAACGAAGTTTACACCGGTTTTTTCCCCGAGGACCAACCTGCGCGCTCGACCATTGAAGTAAGCTCTTTACCCAAAGGCGTACCGATTGAAATTGAAGCTATTGCGGCAAGAAATTAGTTTAGCATAATATTATGCAAACATTTCTCCCCTATCCTGATTTCAAAAAATCATTGCAAGCCATTGATTACCGCAGGCTGGGCAAACAAAGAGTGGAGGCCTATCAAATCATCCGCGCCATCAAGTATGGCGACGGCTGGCAACACCATCCGGCAGTAAAAATGTGGCGCGGGCACATCAACGCCTTAAAACTTTATTACAATCTTTCTCTTGATGAATGGATAGGACGCGGCTATAGAAACAACATGCAGAAAATGCCCATTCGAGGTAGGATTGCCTATCCGCAATGGTTTGGTAGGAATTGTTTTCATGCGGCTCATCGTTCCAATTTATTGCGCAAAGACCCGCATTTTTATGGTCAATACAAATGGTCTGAACCGCCAGACTTGCCTTACTTGTGGGGTTAAAATAAATATTCAAGGAGATCTTTATGAAAGCCTTTATTGACCCACCAAAACACATTCCATTTTATTTAAATATCGGTATTTGGATTTCCAGAATGGTTACCGGCCGGGATCTTTTGCCGGCAAAACTTCTGGCCTGGTATCCCCAAGCGGCAATCGGCTCCGGCATCATGGAAGCTCTGGTTGCCCACAAAGATGGAAAGCTGGACAAACGGATTCTTAAGCTTCTCCGCCTGAGGTCGTCTTTTTCTGTTGCCTGTCCTTTTTGCATTGATATGAATTCTTATGACTATGATCAATTTGGCATAACACCGCAAGAGCTTGCGGCTTTGCAAGGAAGGATTAAGTTTGCCGATGTCAATACATTTTCTGCGCGAGAAATCATTGCTATGGAATATGCCGTCTTAATTTCCACTACACCACTACTGTTTGCAAATGACTTTGTAGATAAACTAAAGGCAAATTTTACCGAGCGGGAAATCGTTATTCTGGCCAGCACTGTCGCGCAAGTCAATTATTGGGCGCGGCTGCTTCAGGCATTGGGCGTACCGCCTGCCGGATTCTCAGATCATTGCGATTTAGGGCAAACAGATTCGCCACCGTCCTGAATGCGTGTTGATTTCTGAGAGGTGTGACTCGACATGCAAGGCTATATTGTAATGTCATTGCGAGCCGGCCCTTGGTCGGCGTAGCAATCTAAACATATTCTGATAGTTATGAGATTGCCACGTTCACTGTCGTGAACTCGCAATGACAAATAGGGAGAGTTAACTACAATGGAGAAATCAACATCACCAGGAAATAACCGAGCTGAAATTAAAATCGGCATGCAAGTTAAGGTTGTTCAGAAGCAGGATCAGCGCACAGGCAGGCTTACTGAAGGCGTTATTCAGGATATTTTGACCAATTCCTCCATTCATCCTCACGGCATTAAAGTTCGTCTGCAAAGCGGCATCGTCGGCCGTGTCAAGGAAATATCACGGGTATGAACCCGAAAGCAAGCTGCTGGGTATTATACCCTCCGCTTTGCGGGATTGTTCAACTTACCAATTCCGCTACGTCGCAGATGACCTTCGGGTTAATACACTTTCGGAATTGGAGTTTCAGCAATGACCATATACATAGATGCAGACGCGTTTCCTAACGTGATCAAGGATATTTTAATCAGGGCATCTGATCGATTGAATGTTCCGTTGGTTTTTGTGGCCAATAAACCCCTCAGAGTTAAAAAATCGGCAAACATTTCTCTTGTTCTCGTTTCGGAAGGTGCTGACGTGGCCGATGATCGCATTGCCTTGCTTGCGCAATCCGGTGACTTGATCATTACTTCCGATATTCCTCTTGCCGACAGAGTCATCGCCAAAGGCGCTTTTGCGCTTACTCCCCGAGGCGATCTGTACACGGAGAGTAACATCAAAGACAGGCTCTCTGTGCGTGATTTGCTAGGAGAGCTCCGAGACGGCGGCATGCTTACAGGCGGCCCTGCCGCTTTTAGTAAAAATGACCGTCAGGCATTTGCCAATCAACTTGATAGTTTTTTAGTTAAACAAATAAAGGCTGAAAACGCTTTACTACTTACCTGATCGCTTATTCCTTTTATTGAAAAAGAATGATTCCGGCGACTTGGAGCGTCCTTTATATCCTTGATCCTTATAATTACTCCGACTCGGTCTATCGGCATAATCAATCTGCACACGACGATTCTGGAATTTTTCTTTTTTAAATTTGGCCATGACAATTTCCGCAAATTGTGCGCCTACTTCAAAATAAGCATTGCAGCGCATCACCTCAACATTAGAAACATGGAGGTTAGCCACGTTTACAGTCTCTTGCAGATATGTTTTGAGTTTTTGAGGCGTAAATCTTTCCATCTGCCCCAGATTTACAAATAAACGGACTTGGCCTAATTTGGAATTTGAACCGGAACCGCCAGTGAAGCGTGCCGGACTTTCTTTCTTTAACTCCACATTAATATCAGCAGCCTTGCGGTAATAGCTCAAAAAGCGGTTAAACTCTGTGGAAATAAAGCGTTGGATTATCTCTTCTTTGCTCAATGTCGTTAGTTGTTCATAAGCGGCAGGTAAAAATGCGCCGATTTCATCGTGCTGGATCTCCGTGTTTTTCAGTTTTTCCACCAGATGAATAAGTTGTTTTTCGCAGACTTCTTTTCCTGTCGGTATCTTTACCGCCTGAAATTTCTTGCCAATTTGTTTTTCAATCTGCTTAACGCGAAATACTTCTTTCAGATTAACAATAAGAATAGAAATGCCGGATTTGCCGGCCCTGCCGGTCCGCCCGCTGCGGTGCGTGTAGTATTCTATATCGTCTGGAAGATTGTAATTAATGATATGGGTCAGATCAACAACGTCAATGCCACGGGCGGCAACGTCGGTTGCGACAAGCATCTGTAAATTCCTGGTTCGAAAGCGGCTCATCACACTGTCTCTTTGCGCCTGAGACAGATCTCCGTGCAAGGCATCGGCATTGTAACCGTCTTTGATCAGCGAATCGGCAACTTCCTGCGTTTCTATTTTTGTACGGCAAAAGATTATTGAGTAAATATCCGGATAATAATCGGCAATTCTCTTGAGCGCTATGTATCTGTCTTTAGCATGCGCCACATAATACTGATGATGAACGTTTTCCGCTGTTGTATTGCGGGAACCAACTGTAATTTCCTCAGGCGCTTTCATATAGCTTCTGGCGATACTTTCAATGCCTCGGGGCATTGTGGCGGAAAATAACAGGACTCTTTTATCTTCCGGTGTGCTTGCCAGCACCGCGGTTAGCTCTTCTTTGAATCCCATGTTCAGCATTTCATCGGCTTCATCGAGCACCAGAAAGCGAATCGCGGAAACATTTACCTTCTTGCGTTTGAGCATATCGAGCATTCTGCCGGGCGTGGCCACAATAATCTGAGCGCCGGATGCTACCTGCCTGATCTGGGTCATAATATTTGCACCACCGTAAATCGCGACAACATGCAGGTTTTCCATGTACTTGGCAAAGTTGCTCAAATCGTCCGTTATTTGCATACAAAGTTCACGTGTGGGGGCAAGAATTAGCGCCTGAGTTTTTATAGATGTGGGGTCAATCTGTTGAATGATCGGTATGCCAAAAGCCGCAGTTTTTCCTGTACCTGTGTGCGCCATGGCCACCAGATCTTTTGTTTGATTTAATAAAAAAGGAATAACCTCCTGCTGAACCGGCATCGGCGTTTCAAAGCCCAGTTCGGTTATTGCTTTTAATATTCTCTTGTCTATGCCTAATTCCTTAAAGGTCATCTCTTTTGTTTCTTTTGTTTTAGTCATTTTTACTGAATACTTTCTTTCCTGCGAATAAGCAAGCATAACAATTCGGCAAATCAGGATTATGACACAATCATGAATTTCTGCATGCGGCAATAGCCCTCAGCACACCTGAAACAACATCTTTATGCTCAGCCATGATGATTTTAATTTTTTTGTCTTTGCCGAGAAATAATTCACCAAGAACGCCGGCATCAACATTAAGTTTGCAGCCAAGCAGTCTGGGGGCGTTTTGCTCCAGAAGCTGTTCTATATGCCTGTAAAAGCGATCAGCGCCATCATTGGAAAACAAAAGTAGTCGGGAAATTCTATCTCCATAAACTGCTCCTGAACTCTGGTGGGCATTCTTAATCCCATATTTTTCGCTTGCCAGTTTCTCCGTTATCGCTTCCAATCCAAGCCGAATGCGCCCCTGAAGTCTGGCCTTCTGCAGCGCCATTTTCAATGGGTCACTCCACTGAATTACTGGAACATCTAACTTCCCGTCCGGCATGAGCTTAGTTGCGCATGAGATCAACATCTGACGAATCGTATCGGCAAGATCATCGGTTTCTAACTGCCGGGGCAGGTGCATATCTGCTAAATTCATATAAACTTAACTCTCTAATCAGCGAGTGTTTCCGGCGGCCCATTCTTCCAGCTCATGCCAGCGTAGGTAGGCTAAACCAAGCCCGCTCTCCAGGCTCGCCAACCGCTCATTTACTTCAATTACTTGCGCGTTATTGCTTTGGGCATAAAACTCGGGTGAGTTTATCTTTGTCATCAGTTGCTGCTTTTCTGCTTCCAGTATTTCTATTTTGACGGGCAATTCTTCCCGCTCCCGAGTTTCTTTGTAAGTAAGCTTGCGCTTGGCCGACCCGGACTTTTCCTTTCTGGGCTTCTCGGCGTTGGGTACAGCCAAAAACGGATCATTTGCTGTTGTGCGCTGTCTCAACCAGTCATCATAGCCACCGATATATTCCTGCAAGATGCCATCGCCTTCCAGGACAATTGTGGAAGTAACCACATTGTTGAGAAATGCCCTGTCGTGGCTCACCATCAATATCGTGCCACTGTATTCCAAAAGCCTGGCTTCCAGCAGTTCCAGAGTCTCCGTATCGAGATCATTTGTCGGCTCGTCTAAAATAAGTAGGTTGGACGGAGTGCTGAAAAGTTTAGCCAGAAGCAAACGGTTTCTCTCTCCTCCGGAAAGAGATTTAACGGATGCCAGAATCTGTGCTGGCGGAAAAAGAAAATCCTGCAGATAGCCGACGATGTGCCTTGGTGCTCCATCGATAATAACCGTATCATTACCACCTGCAATATTATCCTTTAGAGTTTTGTTTTCATCAAACCTTGCGCGAAGCTGATCAAAATAAGCAACCGCAATGCCTGTTCCCAAACGAAATTTTCCACTGCGCGGTTGCAGTTCACCCAGAAGCACTTTGAGCAGTGTGGTCTTGCCGGAACCATTTGGCCCGATAATGCCTATTTTATCCCCGCGAATTATCGTTGTAGAAAAGTTTTCGAGAATTTTCTTTTCCCCAAAAGCAAAGCTGATTTTTTCAGCATCCACCACCAGTTTGCCGCTGCGACTAGCTTCTTGAATTGCGATTCGGGCTACACCTGCCTGCTCGCGTCTGCGGACACGTTCTTGCCGAAGCTGTTGCAACGCCCTTACCCGCCCCTCGTTCCGGGTGCGGCGTGCTTTGACACCCTGCCTGACCCAGGCTTCTTCTTTAGAGAGTTTCTTGCCGAAATCATGCCACTGTTTTTCTTCAGCCGCAAGCATCGCCCTGCGACGCTCAAGATACTCAGCATAATCGCAGGAAAAGGAAAGCAGGCTCCCTCGGTCAATCTCAACAATGCGCGTTGCCATCTTCTGCAGGAAAGCACGATCGTGTGTTACAAACATAACTGTTTTTTCATACTTCAGCAAAAAATCCTCCAACCAGATGATAGAGTTAATATCCAAATGATTGGTAGGTTCATCAAGCATTAGTAGATCAGGATTCTTAGCCAGCGCTCTGGCCAGCAATACTCGGCGTTTCATTCCCGCAGAGAGTAGATTGAATTCTACATTTTCATTAAGGCCGGTACGGCTAATTACCGTTTGCACTTGCAGATGCTCCCCACCTCCGGAGGCTACGACATCGTAAACACTTCCCGGCAGATCATCGGGAACATCCTGAGGCAGCATGGCAATCCGTACCTCATTGCTTTGAATGATCTCGCCCTGATCGGCTGGAATTTCACCGCTCAACATTTTCAGAAGTGTAGATTTGCCGGAACCATTGCGCCCTAACAGACCAATCCTTTCGCCTTCCTCAATCTGAAGCGAAACAGAATCGAGCAGCAGTGGCCCCCCAAAACTAACCGTTACATTATTTATCCAGATTAATCCCATCTCTTCTCGTTTCTATGTTTAGTGAAAAAAAAGAGCCGCATCTTAAGTAGAGGCAGCTCTTTTTCATATCCGTGAATGCTTGTAAAGAAGTCTATTTTACAGCATCTTTAAAGCCTTTGCCGGCCTTAAATACAGGGACTTTCTTTGCGGCAATCTTTATTTCCTTGCCTGTCTGGGGGTTTCTGCCTTTGCGGGCTTTTCTCTTGCTGACTTTAAATGTTCCAAACCCGACAAGCGTAACGGTATCGCCCTTTTTCAGCGCTTTCTGGATTGCCGCTAATGTCGCGCTTATTGCCAAGTCCGCTTCTTTCTTAGTGCTTGTAACTTTTGCTACTTCCGCGATTAACTCTGCCTTGTTCATTGAACTCTCCTTTTAATTTTTTTTTGTGAAGTCTTTACATGTGTTCTATCACTAAATTAAATAAAATAAACAACTTTTATTTAAAAGCATCCTAATCTTTTCCTGATTCTTTCCACTTTACAAATAACTAATCAGCTAAAGTTCTTTTTCATTGCTTGCTTCTTAAACTTTTTCTCACCGAAAATCAAGTCCTGTTTCTCAATAAAGACTTCCGTATCGGGAGGTACAGAATGCGTCAACCAGACATTACCGCCGATGACTGACCGGGCGCCAACCACAGTTTGCCCACCAAGAATAGTCGCATTGGCATAGATGATAACGTCATCTTCAATCGAAGGATGGCGCTTTTTGTTTCTTAATATTTTACAATCAACTTTGGAGAGCGACAATGCCCCCAGCGTAACACCCTGATAAATTCTGACTTGCCTGCCGATTGAAGCCGTCTCACCAATCACAACACCCGTTCCGTGATCAATAAAGAAACTTTCGCCTATATTTGCACCGGGATGAATATCAATACCGGTTCGGCTGTGAGCGTATTCCGTCATTATTCGGGGAATCAACGGCACTCCTTGACGATAAAGCTGATGCGCCAGGCGATAAACCATTATCGCCCAGATACCCGGATAGCTGAAGATGATTTCGTCATAGCCTTTAGACGCGGGATCGCCGTCATAAGCCGCGCGAATGTCTTTAGCCAAAAGACTCCTTAATTCCGGCAGACTTTTCAGAAACTCTACTGTTGTCTCCTGCCCTAATCCCTCGCACTTTATGCAGGCCAGATTTTGGCGAATGCAGTCATGACGAAGTGCCAGTATTATCTGCTCAGAAAGTATCTCATAAAAGCCTGTAACTTCCTGACCTAAGTAATATTCCAGATTGATTTGATCCAGTCGCCCTTTTATAAAATATCCGGGATAAAGAATCCGCGCTGAACGTCGCAGGATATCAACAATTGCTTCTCTATATGGTATAGGTTCCGCGCTTACATGGTCGAAACAGCCATCTTTATTACATGTTGCTACCAGTTGACGAACTATGTCTGGAATTTCAGTTCTGGCGTGTTTGGCCGTCTTAATCTCGTCTTTGCATTCCTTGTTCTGCTCAGACTTCTTCATCATATTCTAAACCTCTTATTTTTTGGCAGCAGGCTGCGAAGCATTCCAGTATGGTGACATACCGCGTAGCCGTTCGATTATCGCCGGCATTTTATCGATCACAAAATCAATTTCCGCCTCAGTATTTTGTATGCTTAAACTAAAGCGTATAGACCCGTGCGCCATGGTGAAGGGAACTCCCATCGCCCTCAGAACATGTGAAGGCTGCAAAGAGCCGGACGTGCAGGCTGAGCCTGACGAAGCGCAAATTCCCAGTTCATTCATCAAAAGTAGAATCGCTTCGCCTTCGACATACTCGAAGCTGATGTTGCTTGTATTCGGCAAACGATTGGCCGTATCACCATTTACTCTGCTCTGCGGAATTCTTTTTAAAAGTTCCCGCTCCAGTTTGTTCCGCAGACGCGCCACATTAGTATTTTCTTTCTCCATGTTTTTAGCGGCAAGCTCGCAGGCTTTGCCCAAACCTACAATACTGGGCGTATTTTCCGTGCCGCCGCGTCGTTCCCTTTCCTGATGCCCTCCGATAAGAAACGGCGCATACTTGGTCCCTTTACGAATATAAAGTACACCAATCCCTTTGGGAGCGTGCAGTTTATGACCGGAAATGGAAAGCATATCGATAACATTCTTTTTGAGATTAATGGGAATTTTACCGGTACTCTGCACGGCATCAGTATGAAATAAAATTCCTTTTTCATGCGCTAACCGAGCTGCCGCTTCCACCGGGAAAATTACTCCGGTTTCATTATTGCCCCACATCAGGCTAACGACAGCGGTATCAGGGGTCATGCTTTTTTCCAGATTTTCCAGATCCATCAAGCCATTCTTATCCACAGGAAGTTCTGTTACCCGATAGCCCTGTGTGGACAGATGCGCGCATAAAGCGCGAATAGCGGGATGTTCCACCCGACTGGTAATGATATGTTTCTTATCCGGACGCGTCATCAGTGCCGAGCGAATAGCTGCATTATCGCTTTCAGTGCCACAACTTGTAAAAATAATTTCATCCGGCATCGCGCCCAAAAGCGCTGCCACCTGCTCCCGGGCATCGCGAATTTTCTGGCCAACCTGCCCGCCGAAAGTGTGCATGCTGGAAGGATTGCCGTAAAATTCACGGAAATAAGGCATCATTGCTTCGAGCACTTCTTCAGCCACCTGGGTTGTGGCATTATTATCCAGATAAATAGTGTTCATTTAGATACCTCCTCAACAACGATATCCGGCGAAACAAGTTCTTTCAGACGATGCTCCACAAAATTTTTCAGGGTGATATCCGCAGCTTTACAGGTGGAACAGGCCCCGTGCATGGTGACAATAACACGATTGCCGATGATATCATTGATCTCGATGTCGCCACCGTCATGTTTGAGCGAAGGTCTAATTTCCCGTTCGATCGTTTCTTCAATCAGCCGAATCTTCTGAATATTAGTTAGTTTTGGTTTATTATCTGTTTTTGGTTCACTACGCACCCGATCAATTATTTGCGAGATGGCGTCATGGCACAAGCCGCAACCACCACCAGCTTTTGTATAATTGGTTACATCTTCCACTGTAGAGAGATTGTTTTCGCGCACCGCCCGCTCGATTTCAAGATCTGTCACACCAAAGCATTCACAAATTATTTTTGCGCCTGCTTCCAGTGCCGGTGCCACACGGTAATTTTCCACCGCTTTTTCCAGCGCCTGTTTGCCCATAACGGAGCAGTGCATCTTTTCATCCGGAAGCCCTCCCAGATACTTGGCAATATCCTGGTTTGTGACTTTAAGCGCCTCTTCTACCGTTTTGCCCTTGATTATTTCCGTCAGAGCTGATGACGATGCTATGGCACTGGCGCAACCAAATGTTTTGAATTTGGCTTCTTTAATTTTTTTATTCTCATCGAGTTTAAACGTGAGCTTGAGCGCGTCACCACAGGCAAGCGAACCGACTTCCGCCACTCCATCGGGATTTTCAATTTCACCAACATTGCGCGGATTGAGAAAATGCTCTTTAACTTTATCTGTATATTCCCACATAATAACTCCTTCAAAATCAGTGACAACTTTATTTTTAATAAGATTAATTTTTAATAAATGCAAGCTCTTTTCAATAATATTCTATTTTCATTCCGGATATTTTATTGTATAATAAAAGAGACATCAATAGAAAGGAACTCTAAAAACCATGAAGATATCGACTTTATCTAAAATAATCTTTTTTGCAGTTTGCCTTTTTCTGATAATACCCTCCCCGCTTTCAGCGGAAAAAATGACCGACAAGTGGCGGATTACCGGCTACACTAAATATCGGGATGGCGTCTTTGCCGATATTTCAAGGATTGCATCCCCTACTCCAGAAACAAAATCAATATGGGTAAAGCTTGCGCCGTCAAATAGGAGTCAATATTTGCGGACTATCAATGAATATCTGCAAACAGTCAACAAAAGCGATAAAGGATTTAAATCAATTGAAATTCTATGTGAAATTAATTGCGCAACTCATCTGATCCGTTTTACGAAATATGTGTATTTTGATAATAGCGGAAACATCATTCATGAAGTTGATGACACTAACCCGGGGTGGTTTCTCATCTGGCAGGGAAATATCTGGTTTTATGTGGAGAAAGTAGCCTGTGGCGAAAGAAAGTAAATTCTAATTTTCAATATTACAAATTATCCGCGCCTCGGCGAATACTGAAAGGGGGGCTTTAAAGCCCCCCCTTTGTTTATTTCTTTTTGAGGATTTCTTTTATATAACTTTCGCCGTAAAGAAGTGCCGGCTTAAAGAGAAGCGCGCCCTGCGCATTCATTTTGTCGATGCACTGCTGCCCTTTTTCTTTCAGTACCGTATCCATTATCTTGTCCGTTCCCTGAATGTAATCAAACTCAACTGTCGGATCGCTGACATACTTTTGAGGCA
This sequence comes from Deltaproteobacteria bacterium, assembly GCA_037133255.1. Classification (GTDB taxonomy): domain Bacteria; phylum Desulfobacterota; class Syntrophia; order Syntrophales; family Smithellaceae; genus FEN-1160. Next base: position 469 of record JBAXON010000061.1, on the reverse strand, counting down.
TGCATTCCACTAAAATCTTGTCGGTTTCTTTCGCCTGCTTGGCGGCCATTTTTGATACATTCTCTCTGGGGACATTATCATTATAAACCGGTTCAGTGGTGTTTCCCGGCGTAATCAGGATATCTGCACCTTTTTTCCCGAATAGATCACGTGTTGCATACTTCTCGTATTTTTCCAAAGCTCCGTGCCTGTTAGAAACAAGCTGCACGGCGTCTTTCTTTGCCTGATCCTTACCTGCCATAGCTTTTGTGTTTATCCATAGCATTTTGGCGGTGCTTACACCGGGAAGGACTACCGAATGATAAGGCATACTGAGATCGGAAAGATAGTGGAGCCCCCAGCCCATAAAACGCCAACCCCAGTATTCATGGCCTGTTTTAAATGCGTACTCGGAAAGAACTTTGAATTGGTGGATCCTGTATTCCGGATATGTCTCCTTTAAAAATCCTGCCAGCGCGTAAACTATACC
>JBAXON010000060.1:0-13396 GCA_037133255.1 Deltaproteobacteria bacterium | reverse complement strand
GTACTTATCTTGCAGCAATTGGCTTAGTGCCTGCAGCAAGGATTTATTGAAATATGATTTATTTTCCAGCAACAACTTCGCGGTATGAACAGGTGATGGAAGTTTGAGGCGCAGCGATTTAGGAAGAGACTTCAATAAGTGAACTGCCTTGTCCTGCAGCAGTGAGGGTAGATAGCTCTCGATATTTTCTTCAGCAGCCTTTGAAACAAATCCCACCGGAACTTTCACGGTCACACCATCATCACTTTTACCTGGTTCAAAACGATAGCGACAGGCAAAAGCAGCATCCCCTATTTTTATTTGATCGGGATATTGAGCTATTTCTTCAGGATCAGGTAAGCTTTCAATTAAATCCTCTTCCCGGAAACGAAGAAAATCATCGCTGCCCTTTTCTTTAATCAAGCTAAGTAGAGACCGGATATCAGAAATGACCGGCAGCCTTTGTTCATAAAAGCGGGCGATTGTTTCTTCATCAACTACCAGGCCGCGTTTACGCAGTTTTTCTTCCATAGTGCTTACTTGATTCCATAAAGATAAGTTATGCTCCAGAAAAGGAATCTTGCGGGGGACCTCTCCGGTCAGAAGAGCTTCCCGGATGAATATTGTTTTGGCTTCCTCTGGATTAATTTTTTCATAAGCGATAGGTCTTTGTTCAACAATGGTCAAACCAAAAAGTGTTACTTTTTCCAAAGCGACAACTTGTCCGCGACTTTTTCCCCAATGAGCTGCAGCATAGGTATAGCGGCAATTGTCACCGCCTAAATCCTCGAGCCACTCACATTTAATATTGGCGACATTGCGGGCAAAGACTCGAGAGGTCATACTAATTTCCGCCGCTACAATCCAAAGGCCTGCGCGATTAAATAAGCCGGAACCGGGAAAAATCATCACAGCTCTGCTTTTTGCAGCGTTGAAAAAGTTTTTTTCTTTTTTTTGGGCAATGTTGGAAAGATAACCACTGAGTATGCAGCGATGAATTTTATCGGCAATATTCTGATCTATTTCAATCTTGGTATGCTTCTTGTTTTTTGCCGGTTTGTTTTTGCCATCGAGAATGTCCAATATTTGATTATAGATGTCACGCCATTCAATCATTCTTCGATACGAAAGAAAATGATCGCGGCAGAACTTTCTTAATTTGCCCTGTGAAGGAAGGCTCTCCATCGAACCGTGATAGCGATTCCAGATGTTAAGATAGGTTAAAAAGTCTGATTCGGGATGGGCAAACTTGGCGTGGGCGACTGATGCCTGATCAGCCTTCTCATAAGGCCTTTCGCGCGGATCCTGAATACTTAGCGCGGCGGCTATAACCGCAATCTCGTTTACGCAGGTTTCTTTCTGCGCTTCAATCAACATTCGGGAAACTCTGGGATCGAGAGGGAACTGCGCCATCGTCCGGCCAACTTCAGTCAGCTTGTAGTGATCCGATTCTTCGGAGCTATCATCTTTGGTCAGAGCTCCTAAATCATTTAAAATATCGATGCCGTCGCGGATACTTTTGGGCTGAGGCCGATCAACAAAAGGGAAAGAAGTAACCGCGCCAAGATTAAGTGAAAGCATCCGCAGAATTACGCCGGCTAGGTTGGAACGCATTATCTCCGGCGGTGTGTAAAGTGGCTTGCAAGAGAACTCTTCCTGTGAATAGAGCCTGATACAAATGCCGTTTTGCACCCGGCCACAGCGTCCTTTTCTTTGCTCCGCGCTGCTGCGGGAAATTGGTTTTATCGGCAGGCCTGTGGTCTGGCTGCGGGGATTATATTCCAGAATTCGTGAAAGCCCTGCATCAATTACATATTTGATACCCGGAATTGTTAATGACGTTTCCGCGATATTTGTGGCCACGATAATTTTTTGCTGACGGGCATCGGCAAAAATTAGTTTTTGCTGAGAGCCGGAAAGCCTTGCGTATAAAGGCAGAATAACGCCAGAGCACTTCTTGGATAATAGCTCGCAGGTTTCTCGAATATCCTGTTCCGTTGGCATAAAAATCAAAATGTCTTCAAATCGTCGTTCTATCTGCAAATTTTCTACACAGGCAACGGCTTCATCAATATAAGTTGTTTCGCCTTTTTCTTCTTTCACCGGATCAACAGGCAGGTAGCGGACTTCCACCGGATACATCCTACCGGAAACTTTGATTACCGGCGCCTTATTAAAAGCTTCAGAAAATTTTGCCGTATCAATCGTAGCCGATGTAATGATTAACTTTAAATCTTTTCTTTTTGGCAGGAGCGTTCGTAAATAACCCAAAATAAAATCAATATTGAGGCTGCGTTCATGAGCCTCATCCACGATAATAGTATCGTAGGCCAGCAAATTGCGGTCTCGAACAGTTTCCGCAAGCAGAATTCCATCGGTCATTACTTTAATCAGCGATTCAGTTGAACTCTTTTCTTCAAAGCGGATTTTATAGGCGATGGATTTACCGCACTCTTCACCAAGCTCCGAGGCAATGCGGTGAGCAATGCTGACAGCAGCAATACGCCGTGGCTGGGTAAGCCCGATAAGACCCCGCAACCCGCAACCCGCAGCAAGACACATTTTGGGAATTTGCGTTGTCTTTCCTGAGCCGGTCTCACCGGTAATAATGACGACCTGATTGCTTTTAATGGAATCAATAATTTCCTGCTTCTTGACTGATATAGGCAAGTTTTGCGGATAGTTAAGCGGGGGGATACTTCGCCGAATATGTTGAGTGATGATGGACAAATCTTTTCTCCAAAAAATTATAATCCCACGAATTGGGCTACCCCGGTTCTGCCAGAGGAAGCTCCACTTAATTGTTTTATTTCATATACAGACTATAACTGTCAATGTCAGAAGCGAATGAGTTCAACAATAATTATTTGATTTTTTCACTAATTGGCGTAAACAATTAATCATTAAATCAATGTGCTGTTTGAAAAAAGCACCATAGGAGAAAAATAGAGTGAAAAGAATTACTTCGGGAATTTGTATTGTATTATTTCTGTCAATAAATGGTTGGGCTGCCGGTGGAGAGAATGTTGCTGTTGAAACACTGGCAAAATCAAGCTCAAGTTGGGATGGAGTAGTGCTTTCGGATTATCCAAAAGGCAAGCCGGAAATAACCATTTTGAGAATAAAGATTCCCGCCGGCGCGAAGTTGTCAATGCATGAACATCCGGTAATCAATGCGGGAGTTCTTATAAGTGGAGAGCTGACTGTAGTTGCTAATGATAAAAAGACGCTGCATCTCAAAACCGGAGATTCTATTGTTGAGGTCGTCAACAAAGCGCATTATGGAAAAAATGAAGGAACAAAGACGGCAGAAATTATCGTTTTCTATGCCGGTACAGTGGATAAGCCGATAACGATAAAATAGAAGTTTTTTGCTGATCAAAACAATTTCCTGATTCATACCTAAAATATTTTATATCTGTTTGACAAAACAGGGTTAATTGATATAGATAACCACTCTCAAAGAGTACTGTTGTGCAAAGATAAAAACGGCAGATTTTACAACGAATTCAGGTGAGTATAATGGATAAAGTTAACATTGGTTTGATTGGTTTGGGCAACATCGGAACAGGTGTTGTTAAGTTACTTAAACAAAATGAAGAGCTGATTGCTCAAAAGCTGGACGCAAAGCTGGTTTTAAAGAAGATTGCTGATGTCAATATCACCACTTCGCGCGGCATTAAAATTAATAAAAATCTGTTGACGACTAATGCGCGGGAAATAATTAACGATAAAGATATTTCCATTGTGATTGAACTGATGGGTGGCTATGAACCGGCGCGTACTTTTGTTCTGGAAGCAATCGCGCAGGGCAAACATGTTGTGACGGCCAATAAAGCGCTTTTGGCGACTTATGGCAATGAAATATTTCCGGCAGCCCAAAAAAAAGCAGTGGATATAGGGTTTGAAGCCAGTGTCGGCGGGACCATTCCGATAATCAAAACGCTCAAAGAGAGTCTGGCGGCCAATAAGATCAACTCTCTCATGGGCATTATGAATGGCACTTGCAATTTCATTTTAACCAAGATGACCGATGAAGGCAAGATGTTTGATGAAGTTTTAAAAGAAGCGCAAAAGCTTGGCTTTGCTGAGGCTGATCCTACATTTGATATTGAAGGCATTGATACTGCCCACAAGATGGCGATTATTTTGTCACTGGCTTATGGGAAAAAAGTAAATCTGAAAGATATTTATCTTGAAGGTATTACTAAAATCAGCCGCGAGGATATTGCCTTTGCCAAGGAGCTTGGCTACCGGATAAAATTGCTGGCAATTGCCATGCTTAAGAATGATGCCGTGGAAGCAAGAATTCATCCGACAATGATTTCTTCCGGTCATCTTCTGGCCAATGTCAATCGGAATTATAACGCCTTTCACATCGTGGGCGATGCTGCAGGTCCTGTTTTTCTTTTCGGGCAGGGGGCGGGAATGATGCCTACGGCAAGCGCAGTTTTCACTGATATAATTGATATATCCCGCAATATTTTAAAAGGAATTACCTGCCGGGTGCCACTGCGATCAATCAGTGAAACAGCTATGACACAAATAAAGCTTATCCCGATGGACAACATTGAAACTAAATATTATTTCCGTTTCTCCGTTCTTGATCGTCCCGGTGTTCTATCCAAAATATCCGGCATTCTCGGAGAAAATAATATCAGCATTGCCACCGTTATTCAGAAGGCAAGAGGCGAGGGCGGCGCTGTACCGATTGTCATGACAACTTATAAGGCGCAGGAAAAAAATGTGCGCCAGGCGCTCAAAAAGATAGATAAACTTAATATGGTGTTGGATAAGACTATATTAATTCGAATTGAGGACGAGTTAAATTAAAATTATTTCTAACGAAGATTCTCCGAATGTTAATATGAAATATGTAGTATTGCTTGGCGATGGAATGGCTGATTATCCAACCAGTATGCTTGGCGGTAAAACGCCTCTACAGTGCGCCTTTACGCCTTTTCTGGATCAGATTGCCGCGGAAGGGACTCTAGGTCTTGTGGATACTATTCCTGCCGGATTTACTCCAGGCAGTGATGTGGCTAATCTGAGTGTTCTTGGATACGATCCTACTCAAACTTATACTGGGCGCGGCCCACTGGAAGCCACCAGCATGGGAATCAGCCTGGGTCCAAACGATATAGCTTATCGCTGTAATCTTGTCACTATTGGTAATCAAGATACCCCAGAAGCATTCATGGACGATTTTACTGCCGGGCATATTTCCACAAAAGAGGCGCGGGATATCATACTTTTTATCAATAAGCAGATTGGTTCTTCACAGTTTCAATTTTTCCCCGGTGTCGGTTATCGTCACTTATTCGTGTGGCGCAACGCTAATGCATCTCCTGAAACAACACCGCCGCATGATATACCGGGGAAAGCCATTGCGCGTTATCTGCCACATGGTGAATGTGCCGGAGAAATAAATTCTTTCATGCAGAAAGCCTCGGAGATTTTAAAAAGTCATCCTATCAATATCCAGCGCCAGAATCTTGGTAAAAAACAAGCTAATTCCATCTGGCTTTGGGGGCAGGGGAGAAAGCCGCAGATTGTTCCTCTTACCCAGAAGTATAATCTTAAAGGTGGAATGATATCAGCAGTTGATTTACTCAACGGCATCGGCATTATTGCCGGATTAAAAGTGCTTACTGTTGAAGGAGCGACAGGCTACATAGACACAAATTACGCGGGCAAAGCCAGGATGGCTCTTGATGCCCTGAAGTTTATGGATTTCGTTTTTGTGCATCTGGAAGCTCCTGATGAAATGGGTCATGAAGGAAATGCCCCAGGGAAGATTCAGGCCATTGAGTTCTTCGATGAAAAAATAGTGGGGCCGATAGTAAATAATATTGGATCATTTGGTGATTATAGAATTATGGTTCTAAGCGATCATCCAACACCACTGGATCTTAAAACTCACGTTGGTGATCCCAGCCCATTTGCTGTTTTATCATCACGCAAGGATGAAAATAAAGCGGCGGGTTTGCCTTTTAATGAAATAGCGGCGAAAGAAAGTCCCCTTCTGATTTCTCCCGGCTATTTACTAATGGAAAAATTTATCCAAGATTGGAAATCGTTTATTGGTTAGTAATTTTACAAAAGTTCGTGTAATTTATGCTGATACTGATTCCATGGGCATTGTTTATCACACAAACTATATTCGATGGTTTGAGATTGGCCGCAATGAATTAATGCGGCAATTGGGTGTTGCTTATGCTGAAATGGAAAAGCTGGGGCTCAACCTTCCGTTGACAAAGGTCAAGTGTCATTATCTGCTATCGGCAAAATACGATCAGATTGTGACAGTTGAAACAAAGATTGATTACATCAAAAGAGCAAGCATTAGATTTAATTCTCAAATATGGGACGAAGAAGGGAAAAAGCTGTTAGTAGAAGGTTATACAATTCATGCCTGCACAAATATGGAAGGCAAAATTCGCCGAATACCGCAACTGATTCTTGATTTAATAAATAAATTTAATATCGATAAAGGGGAATAATATGGCAGCAAAATTATCCAAACAAGAGCTGAAAGGACCGGATATTTTTCAATCTACTTTTGAAAGAATCGTCGATTATATTTCCGAGAATAAAACCCGTTTTTACGTAATTGTTGCATCAATTGTTGTGGCATTAACAATAGCCTTCGGTATTTATCTCTATTGGAATAACTATCAAATATCGGCGGCAGAGATTTATGTTAAAGCTCAGGAAAGCATGACTAGAGGCGCTCAAACTCGATCCCCTGAACTTATCAGAGAAAGTATTAAAATGTACAAGGAGTTAATTGATAAATATCCCAGCAGTTGGAGTGCGCAGATGGGCAGGTACCATCTGGGAAATATTTATTATCATACAGGTCAAATTGATAGTGCTATCGCCACTTATAAAGATTTTGTCTCTTCCGCAAAGTCCGATGATAATGGGCTAAAATTTTTAGCCTTGACTTCACTGGGTTATTGTTTTGAAAACAGTAAAGACATTAAAGGGGCGCTCAGTTATTTTGAAGAAGCTCAAAAGGCCAGCAAACCAGGCTTTGAATCAATTGCATTTCGTAATATTGGCCGTATATATGAACAATTAAATGATAATAAGAAGGCTCTGGAGAATTATCAAAATGCTTTACTCAAAACTACCGATCCTTCCATGATAATTTTTATTAAACGAAAAATATCTTCACTAAGTTGATATTCTACGATTTGGAAAGAGCGGAGGCACAATATTTTGAAAGTATTAATGTCAGGAAATGAAGCCATTGCCCGTGGTGCGTATGAAGCAGGAGTCAGATTTGCCGCAGCTTATCCTGGTACTCCCAGCACGGAAATAATGGAAGAATTTTCCAAGTATGACGGTGTTCACGCGGAATGGTCACCCAATGAAAAAGTTGCTGTTGAAGTTGCCATAGGAGCCGCACTTGCCGGAGAAAAAGCGCTGGCGGTTATGAAACACGTTGGTGTTAATGTTGCCGCAGATCCCATCTTCACTGTCAGCTATACCGGCACAAATGGCGCCTTGGTTATTATCAGTGCCGACGATCCCTCATTGCATAGTTCTCAAAATGAACAAGATAATCGGAATTATGCCAAATTTGCTAAAATTCCCATGCTGGAGCCGGCCGATGCTGAAGAAGCTAAAGAATATATCAAACTGGCTTTTGAAATCAGTGAAAAGTTTGATACGCCTGTTTTTTTACGCTCGACCACCCGTGTTTCTCATTCCAAGGCTGTTGTAACTCTTGAAAAGCCGCAAAAATACGAAGATAAAACAGGTTTTACCTTTAATGCCGAAAAATATGTTATGGTTCCTGTCAATGCCCGCACACAGCGAGTGGAGCTGGAAAAACGCCAGCAGGCACTTAAGAAATTTGTGGAAACGTTTCCTGAAAACAAGATGGAAATCAATAATTTGGATGCAGGAATTATTACCGCCGGTATGCCTTATAATTACGCCAAAGAGGTTTTTCCCGATTATTCCTACCTGAAACTGGGTATGGTTTATCCCTTACCGGAGAAGTTAATCCGCGATTTTGCCTCAAAAGTTAAAAAAATATATGTTATTGAGGAGTTGGATCCATTCCTGGAAGAACAGATCAAGGCGATGGGTATTAAGGTCATCGGCAAAGAAATCTTTCCTTACACTAATGAATTTGACCCGGGCATTATTAAAAACGCGATTGAGAAAAACACTCAAGTGGCCGTTTCTCCATACAAAGAAGTACTTTCACCGCGTCCGCCAAATCTTTGCCCCGGCTGTCCACACCGCGGCTTATTTTACGCTTTGGGCAAATCCAAGGCTTATGTTCACGGCGATATCGGCTGCTATACCCTTTCTTACATGAAACCACTGGAAGGATTGCATTCCTGCATCTGCATGGGAGCAAGTATCGGTATGGCGCATGGCATGAGCAAAGCCTTAAAAGAGAAAGGGAAGGGCAAGGTTGTCGGAGTTATTGGTGATTCCACCTTCCTGCACTCAGGGATTACGCCACTTCTAAACATGGCTTACAATCACAACCATGCTTTGATCATTATACTGGATAACAGCACAACAGCCATGACCGGGATGCAGGAGCACCCGGGAACAGGCTATAATCTGTTGGGTGCAGAGTCAAAAAAAGTTAATCTAAAGGTTTTAGTATCAGCTCTAGGAATTGAAAATATAAAGGTTATTGATCCTCTTGATATCAAAGCTACGAGAAGCGCCATCAAAGAAGAACTGGCAAAAGATGGCCCTTCAGTAATCATTGCCGAAAGTCCTTGCGCCCTATTTAAAAGAGCCAATATCAAACCGAAAGTGGCATTAAAAGTTGATCCGGATAAATGCGAGGGTTGCAAAGCATGTTTGGGGCTAAATTGCCCGCCGATTTCTTGGAAAAAAGGTGTAACAAAGGAAGGATCGAAGCGTAAAGGCATATCCTTTATCGATAAAACCATTTGTACTGGTTGCGGTTTATGCGAGCAGGTGTGCAAATTCGGAGCTATTAGTTAAAGTAGGGGAATATATTGAAATGGTTGATAATCAAGTAAAAAGCATATTGTTTGCCGGTGTCGGCGGACAAGGAATTTTACGAGCAAGCGATATCATTTGCGAAGCAATAATGGAGGCAGGCCTGGACGTTAAAAAAAGCGAGGTTCACGGCATGGCACAACGCGGCGGTTGTGTGACAAGTCATGTTCGTTATGGGAAGAAAGTATATTCACCGCTAGCAGAGACTGGAAGCATCCAAACTCTTATTTCTTTTGAAAAAATGGAAGCGCTACGCTATCTAAAATTTCTCAGGAAAGATGCCGCCATTATTGTAAATACTGAAGAAATTTATCCTCCTGCAGTCAATATGGGTGATGCACCTTACCCTAAAGGCGCCATTGCTTTTTTAAAAGAACATTACACCAAAGTGATTCATTTTAACGCTGCGGAATTAGCGCAAAAAGCTGGCAATATAAAAACGGCCAATGTAGTTCTTCTGGGTGCGATATCCAATTTGATGACCATTGATCAATCAATATGGCAAAATGTCATTAAGAAATCATTTCCAGAAAAGTTAGTAAAAATGAATCTAGCCGCTTTTCAATTAGGAATTGCTGCTTAAATTAATGCATTAATGTTTCAATAATAAACATATAATAAATAAAGGTTAAATTTATGTCAGAAGATTACTATCAGGTTCTAGGCGTTGACAAAAAAGCATCGGCTGATGAAATTAAAAAAGTATATCGCAAGCTTGCGTTAAAATGGCATCCGGATAAAAATCCTAATAATAAGGCTGCTGAAGAGAAATTTAAAAAAATAAGCGAAGCATATGCCGTTTTGAGTGATGCCGAAAAACGCCAGAAATACGATCAATTTGGCTCCGCTGATCAATTTCGTCAGCAGTATTCGCAAGAAGACATTTTCCGTGATTTTGATTTGGATGAAATATTGCGCGGATTTGGTTTTGGTGGCGGAAGAGGGGCAGGCAGAACAACATTTCGCACTGGGAGAAGGGGAGGCGGCCAGTCTCAAGGATATGAAGATCCTTTTGGTGGATTATTTGGTGGTATGGGTGGGCAGCAATACGCAAATATGCAGCAAAAAGGTCAGGATGCAGAGTATAACTTATCAATATCCTTAGAAGAATCAGTATTTGGTGCCGATAAGAAAATTTCATTTCAGTTAGAAAACCGTATCGAAGATATCAGCGTAAAAATACCGCCCGGGATCAGCAATGGCAAAAAGCTAAGATTGCCCGGTAAGGGACTTTCAGGACATAATGGTGGCCCCAATGGTGATTTATATTTAAATATCAACGTCTTGCCGCATCCAATTTATGCCCGCGACGGCAACGATTTGTATATTGAAAAGACTATTAAGTTTACCCATGCCGCCCTTGGAACTACCATTGATGTTCCCACATTAGACGGTTCGACCAAAAGATTAAAACTCAGCCCCGGTACCCAGAACAATACCAAGATCAGGATGAAGGGTTACGGTGTATCAGGGATAAAAGGAGCTCCTAAAGGGGATCAATTTGTAAAGATCAATATCGAAGTTCCAAAGAAGTTATCGGACAAGCAAATCAAACTGATTGAGCAATTAGCAGCAGGCGGAGTTTAAAAAAGGCTGAAGTCTATTAGGCTGAAGACTGACGTTTAATTTTCAAACCGGCATATTATCTGATTTAAAGAGGATATGCCGGTTTTTTTGTTTTTTAGAACCAGTTATCTCTTTTCGCTGACCTTATTCTATGTCGTATAAGATATGTTATGTTAACATGAGGCAGGGAAGTTTAATATATGAGGTGGGGAATTAAGGTTCTGATGCTGCTAAGTTATAATTGCGTTGTTAAGGCCACGCATATATGGAGTTTCCGTATGGTTCTATATATATGGCGCATCTATCGTCGAAAGGCATAACGTGTAGATCCCTCTTCAAGTTGCCCCGTAGATATTCAAGGACTGCATAGCAGGATATGGCACTGTCGAATTCATGGTCATTAGGCTGTTCGCAACGCAGTTCGCAGAAAATACCGAGTTTCTCCGAATGAAAATCCATCATTTCTTTTGAGGTATTTACCCAATCATGTTTCTGCTTTTTCAAAGCAAAATAAAGCACTTTAGGGTGTGTTTCTGATATAAGGGCATTCGGATATTGGTTGAAGAACCAACTCTTAACTACCATACCTCCAACTGTCATTGAGCTGTATAATGAGTTTGGGGAAGAGACGCTTAGAGCGACATCAGGGTACTGTTTACGCAACCAAAGATCGGCAGGTCTCCACCCGCTTTTCCCTGTCGCCCATTTGGTCAATGTGTCAATCCCTATACCGGTAGGATCTTTGAATTGAGAAAACCAATTAATTACGTCTTTTACAGTCTCTTGTGTCTGCACGACTATCTTTGTTGGTTTATATGAATCATCAACGGTCAAGGCAGCAACTCCATGTCCGCCATTGCCACCTGGATCATATCCAAAAATTGTTTTCATAATTACTCCTTTACCTTAACAATTAAATTAATGCTTACAAAAAGTATTGTATTTTTTTGGAGTTGTTGATTTATTGCCCTAACATTAAATCAGCTCCACCTCCCCCGGCACGTGTGACCTTCAGGTTATTCGCCGGGCTTCGTGCATAGTGCTTCGTTTTCTAAATGAATTGTACTTCGCCTATTGCTCCCATATGGTTGCCTAATATTATGATGATCCCACGTACGCCGGAAATATTTATTCCATAATCCAGTGCGGTTTTAATGTCTTTTTTGCTTTTTATCCTATTACCAATAGCCGAGGCTGCGGCATCGGATAGTGTTGCTGATTTGGAAATCACGCATACAGCGTCGGCTTTTCCGAGGCTCAAAGATGGGCCGACCGTTGCAGATGAAGTGCAAATTCCTAATGGCGTTTCTTCAGGTTTTACAAGAAGATTGACTTTATAACTTAAAGGAGATTCCCCTGCATAAATGGAAACGGTTAGATTGTTTTTTGACTTAAGAAAGATATCTCCGCCGTTTTCAATAATGAGGTTTTCAGTCTTATCGATTAAATCATAGCCCACAAATTCAGATATGGCACCGGCAACCGAAGCCATCGGCCCTACTCCGCAGATTTTTGATTTGGCAAGCATTTTCCGAACAATTGTAGGAGCTAAATTATCTTCCGGAAGCGGCAGAAGTGATATGCGGAATTCCGGATGATTTTTGATGTAGGATTCTAAAGAATTACGATGCTTCATTAGTGATTTTAAGGCATCGTCAGCCAGGTTGGTATCGGAACTGATAAACAGATCGCTTTCAGCTATTTTTATATTATATGAAGTGATATTATCTTTATTTATTAATGATCTATAAGTTCTTTCTTCATGTATCATATTAACAGTATGTTGTCGTCCCCTGCCCTAATATCCCATCAACTTCTTTTTTCAATTTATCACTAATATCCAGGCGCGATTGATCGCCAAGATAAACTATTGTTTCACTCTTTCCATTAACAAGGTGTATATAACCATCGTATTTACCGGAATATTTCTTGATTGCTTCATTGAATAACATAATACTTTCCGGCGATATTTTATCGACATTAATCATAAAGTGTGCCTGCTTATACGGGTTTTTCAGTGCTTGGGTTAAAGATATGACTTCCTGGGCAATGATTTTTAATGCCTCATCACCTACGTCAATTGTTCCAGTAATAACAACCGGTTCTTCCGCATGAAGTATGTCATAATTTTTTTTATAAATATCCCCCCAGAAGATGATGCCAATAGACCCTTGCAGATCTTCCAGTACGACATTACACATCATATCTTTTCTCTTGGTCAACCTTTCCGTAAGCGAACTGACTACTCCGGCAATTATAACAGTATCTTTGTCCCTTTTTGAGCTTAAATTACTTGAATCAGCGTTAGTAACCAGTTTAAGTTTGTCGGCAAAGTCCAGCAATGGATGCCCGGTAATGTAAAAACCTAATGTTTCCTTTTCGATAGATAGAAGTTCTTTTTGATTCCATTCAGGTATATCGGGTATTTCATAGGGTTTAAGGCTATTTTCTGCGGATGCACCACTGGAATCAATTTGATCGAAAAAACTGGATTGAGAACTTTCTCGTTCTTTTTGTTTGCGCCCAGCCTCTTCCATAGCCCCTTCATAATGCAGCATCAGTTGCCGCCGTTTATAACCTAAAGAATCAAAAGCTCCGCATTTAATTAAGCTTTCTATTACCCTTTTGTTGACTTTGCGCATATCAACACGGGTTAAAAAATCCATAAAAGAGCTGAATTTTGCGTCTTTCTGGACGGATATTATCGAATCAATTGCTGCCAAACCAACATTTTTAATCGCCGCCAGTCCAAAGCGAATATTTTCCCCGGATATGCTGAAATCTCTTTGTGATTCATTTAAATCCGGTGGCAGAATATTGATGCCCATTTCTTTGCAGGTAC
>JBAXON010000059.1:0-13449 GCA_037133255.1 Deltaproteobacteria bacterium | reverse complement strand
CAGTAGTCTGGGGTACGGTAAAAGATCATAAGGGATACATTGATGTGCAGAGTGAGGAAGGCAAGGGCACCACATTCACCCTATATTTTCTGGTTACTCGAGAAGATATAGAGGAGGAAGGCCTTACCGTATCCATGTCAGAATATCTGGGCAATGGCCAATCACTTCTGCTTGTGGATGATGTAAAAGATCAACGTGATCTGGCGGCACGGTTACTCACTTCGCTCAATTACAAAGTATCAAGTGTTGAAAGCGGTGAGGAGGCAATCGAATACTTAAAAGAAAATAAAGTAGATTTATTGGTTCTGGATATGATTATGGATCCTGGCATGGATGGATTAGACACCTATAAAAGTATCCTGGAAATAAACCCCAAACAGAAGGCAATCATAGTAAGCGGGTTTTCGGAATCTGACCGGGTCAAAGAAGCCAAAACCCTCGGCGCCGGCGCCTACATCAAAAAGCCTTATATCAAAGAGAAACTGGGGCTGGCGGTGAAAAAGGAATTGGCAAGAAAATAGGCAACGCAAGATTCGCCATTACAAACGGGATTCAATGTTCGTTAATATTTCAATTTTATTTACTTGCAGGATGGAAAAATTTGGTTATCGAAGGAGCGGAAATTGACTAAAAATGTAGGGATTATGTGTTTCTCTCCGACAAATACAACAAGAAAAATATGTAACGCCGTAGCTTTGGGGATGGGCTCAGAAGATCCGATAGTTTTGGACATGACTCTTCCAGATATCCGAGCCAATATTATTGCTGATTCGAGTACCGCGATAAAAGATATAGATCACTTAATTGTAGGCGCCCCAGTTTATGCCGGAAAACTTCCACTTCAAACTATTGACTATCTCAGAGATTTAGGCGGAAGCGGAAAACAATGCACTGCGATTGTTGTATACGGCAATCGGGATTATGGGAGGGCTCTTTACAACATGGTAGAAATGCTTTCACAAAATGGTTTCACTGTTGTCGCTGCCGGTACGTTTATTGGCCAGCATTCATACTCAGACATAGTACCTGTTGCAGTGGGGCGACCGGATAAATCAGACATAGATAAGGCACAAAAGTTTGGAACCAGGATATTGGGCGCATCCAAGCAGTTGAGCCTTAAAGATGTTCCTGTTCAGTTTGATAAAGCTTCCAAGTCAGACAAATACCCATCGCTCAAACCATCTTATAATGAAAAATTATGTGTTCAATGTGGAAAGTGTGCAAAGGTCTGCCCTGTTGGCATACTATTGCCGGAGACAGGGAAGTATATAAGTCAGGCGGCAAAGAAGCAATGCATAGGATGCATGGCGTGTGTTAAAAGTTGTAAACAAAAAGCAAGAGTTGCGAAAACTAATCCAATTGTCAAAATGGTTATATATAGTATTCTCAGACAAGCATCTAAAGAACGAAAAGAACCGATTATCGTTATCTGAAGTGATTTTAAAAAAGCATTGGTATTCGTATAACGAGTTTTTACGTATGGTTTGTACGCTATAATTATTTCATTAACACTCCAGCCGAAAATGCAGGATTTCAATCCGAAGAACTACTTCTGATAATTGCCCACTCCAGAACAATCGTAAGTAACAACATCGACATGCCTTCCTTGTACTGCACAAAACGTCGCTCTTGAAAATAACATCTTGGAAACAATACTTGACTTCGAATAGGAATAAAGGAATGAGCACACTGGATTTTTTATTTTTTACTGGAAACAAAATATTTTTTATGGCGCTGCCAGGCGCGTTTAGATGAGGTCAGTTTCCTGAAGATAGTAGATTGAATACTTTTATTGAATTGATGGAATATGGAAGTGTATAATGATTGCAAAAGTATTCGGATTTCTTTGGTAGGGTGCGGAGATGCGTGGGAAAATCTTAAAGTATATGCGCGCGGGTTTGTTTGTTTTACTCTCAATTTTAACGGTCGTGGCCGTTTATATTACAATTCATAATACGCTCTCAGCCAAGGATCTTGCTCTGCAGTCACTTAAGAGCACCGCTAGTTCTCTTTCTGTTTCAGCTGAGAATGCTTTTCGTCTCAGCGCAAAAGCAAAGGATGACGTCAGAGGTATTTTTTCCGACCGAGTTGTTGCTTATGCTCTGGTTGCCTCTCCAGACGGCATGGTTATTTTTCATACGAATCCGGGTTTAGAAGGTGAACAGCTTTCTGCAGATGAAATATCAAGATGGCCTGTCTCCGGAACTGTTTCCAGCCGGCGATTACTTTTGGGAACAGGCACGCCGGCCTATGAATTTAATTTTATTCTTCGTGCTTCTGAAGGGCAGCAAAGGCTTCTTCGTCTTGTTCTCCATACGGAGCCCGCCGATTTGATTATTGCCAGAGCGGACAGAATGTGGTGGATTGTTTCCAGTGTGCTTTTATTACTCTGGTTTGTTGGGATTGCGCTGGAAAGAGTTTTCACCCGCTACTTGAAAATTCAGGGCAAATTGGAAAAGCAGGAGCGGTTCACTCTGATTGGCCAGATGACGGCAGTGCTCGCACATGAAATCCGCAATGCTCTTGGTGGTGTTAAAGGATTTAGCCAGTGGCTCGCAGAAAAAATGGATGACAAAGACGAACGCAAGCCTGCGGTCGTTGCTGTAATTAAAGGGACTGTGCGGATCGAAACCCTTGTCAATGATTTATTATTGTTTTCGCGGGAAGAAGTTTACAATATCAGCAGTGTTATACTTCAACCCATTGCCCAAGAAGTTCTACATTCATTTTCTCTTTCATGGAAAGGGAAGTTTGAAGTTGACATAGACAGCAATTGCCGGATTCTTGCTGATAGTGTTAAGTTGTACCGGGTATTGTTAAATGGAGTTAAAAATTCTATTGAAGCGATGGGCGATGGTGGACTTTTGAAAATGTCGGCTGCTTTAAACAGACGCAAGGTCATAATCACTATATCCGATTCCGGGAAGGGCGTTGCTGAAAACGATATGCAGCTTATATTTACGCCGTTCTTTACTACAAAGATCAATGGAACAGGTCTGGGGCTTGCATATTCCCGTAAGGTTATTGAGGGTATGGGCGGCACTATTGAACTTTGCAATAAACCGGATAGTTTAGGGGCCGAGTTAAATATTTCTTTGCCCGGAGGTAAAAAATAAAAAATGAAAAAATCTATCTTAATTGTGGATGATGATGAATTAATGCTTTCTTTTCTTTCCAAGGTGCTGCGGGAAGATGGCTACCTGGTGGAAGAAGGGAAAAGCGGGCAAGAGGGACTAGCGAAGTTTCTGCGGACAGATTTTGATCTGGTGATTACCGATCTGCGCATGCCCGACATTTCTGGTCTGGATCTTATTCGTAAAGGAAAGGAAGTAAAACCTGATGTTCCCTGGATCATTATTACAGCGTATGGTTCCATCGATAACGCAGTTACGGCAATGAAAACAGGTGCAAGCGATTACTTGAGTAAACCTCTTAGCAGCCCTGATGAACTGCGTCATGTGGTAAGCCGCGTCCTTAGGGAATATGAGGCAGAGCAGAAAATCGCGCTCATGTCTGAAGAGCTGGCCAAACAATATCCGTCCGAACAATTGATTTTCCTGGGCGATAAAATGGAGAAGGTACGTGGGATGATCCAAGGGGTGGCTTCAACACCGGCAACAGTTCTCGTTACGGGACAGAGTGGCACCGGCAAAGAATTGGTCGCACGATATATACATAACTCAAGCCCGAGGAAGGAGAAACCTTGGATTGCGGTGCACTGTGCAGCTCTTCCGGAAACACTTCTGGAAAGTGAACTTTTCGGCCATGAAAAGGGAGCTTTTACGGGCGCCGGCAGTATTCGAAAAGGGCGATTTGAATTGGCTGATGGCGGCACGTTGTTTTTGGACGAGATTGGAGAGATCAGCCCGTCAACGCAGGTAAAACTCCTGCGCGTCATTCAGGAAAGAGAGTTTGAACGAGTGGGAGGAACTCTATCCTTGTCGGTTGATGTACGAATTATCGCTTCGACCAATAAGTCTCTGAAGGCGGAGGTTGATGCAGGAAGATTCAGAGAAGATCTTTATTATCGTCTACATGTCTTTCCGATAATTTTGCCTTCTCTAAAAGAACGTAAAGAAGCCATCATCCCCCTTGCCGAGTATTTTACGCGAAAGTATTCCTTGGCTTTCGGGAAGAAAATCATTGGTATCAGTGATCAGGCAAAGTCTCTTATTCTTTCCTACCCATGGCCTGGGAATATCCGGGAATTGCAGAATATCATTGAGCGTGCTGTAATCCTGGCCAGCGATATTATTGATATCGAGCATCTGAATCTCGAAGTATCCGGGCAAGAGGATATTTCCGATAGTGGCCTTCTTAAAGCCGGAGAAAAGGATATGATTGTAAATGTACTTGCTGAAGCAAATGGAAATCGTGAAAAAGCAGCAAAGCGGTTAGGGATTTCCCTTCGAACACTTCAATATAGAATTAAGGAATATGATATAAAATAGATGCAGCTTTTGCATGCGCAGGTGCAAAAGCTGCATCTGCAAAAATTACTTTAGAAAACAAGAATGATATTGTGTAGTCATTTCAGTGGATTGGGAACAAACATAATTGTGGCATTACTTTTGCAATCCTGTAGATAAAAAGCAACATCAATTTGAAAGGAGAACACAGTTATGAAGAAAATTAGAGTTTTGATTTTGACAGGGGCGTTCATTGCTATTTCTGCTATCCCGACAACAGCTTTTGCCGGTAGAGGAGGTTCTGGCAGTGGAGGGGGAATGGGCAGTGGTAGCAACGTTCAAACTAAACAACAGACACAGACTATGCAGCAAAATCAGACACGGCTTCGCGATGGATCCAATAGCCAAACAACCGGAACGAAAGCCGGCACGATGGAAAAGAAAGGGAATGCATATGGGCCGGGTGATGGCACTGGGGTCAAAGTTGCACCCAAAGATGGGACAGGTTATGGAGCACCATCAAACAGGTAGCAGAATTATCCACGCAAGCAGCAGCGCAATGCTTACTGCACTGCTGCTTGCGCTCTCGTTTATCTTTTATTTGCCCAATATCTCATGGGCAGAGGGAGATATCCAAGAGAATGTTGTACTGCCTCAAAGCGGAATAAAGTATCCGGGAGGTTATGATTGCAATACAGTCGGTGAGATAAAAGGGACATTGCAGAAAATTATCATTCCGGAGAAAGGCCCTGTGCAACTTTATGTACTCGCAGGTCGCGAGACTTATACGGTGCTGGCTTCACCAGGCCGGCATTGGAATGATTTTAGTGAAGATGTCCGGGAAGGCATGGTGATAAGTGTCCGTGGTTCAAAGGCGCTGGGCGCTGATGGCAACCTATACTTGATTGCCGAGCGGATCAGGACTTTAAAAGCTGATAAAACCATTGTGCTGAGAGATGATGATGGTGCCCCGGTATGGGTAAGGTCAAAAACAGGGACGTCCCTCGGTAAAGCAGGATTCGGACCTCCTCATGGACGTGGTGGCGTCCGTATTGGTGGCCAAAGCGGTGTCGGCCGTGGAAGACGTTAATGTTAATCGGAAGGAATATTTTTTATGAATAGCAAGAGATTGTCATTGGGTTTGTCGATTTTAGCGTTGCTGTTTTTCACCGGCCTTTCCCATGCAGGTTGGGCGATTGGTGCTAAAGCCGGTTATGATTCTAATGTTGATCGAGCAGTTGAAAATGGCAGGGGCGATACGATTTTTACAGGTTACGCCCTTTATTTCCGCGATGCAGCACGTTCATCGCAAATTGATTGGACGCTGACAGTTGCTGTTTAGGGGAATGCCTATGCCAGAATAAGCGATCTGAATTATGGAATGGGAACTACTGCACCGGGTATTACCTAAGCACGACAAAATATTTTTTATGGCGCGGACGGGCACGTTGAAGTGAGGACAGCTGCCTGAAAATAGTAGATTGAATGCTTTTATTGAATTAATGAGAAATGGGAGGCAACATGGGTAAAAAGCTTCTTTCACACTTGGCCCTGAGTGATGATGGATTTTTGTTTGATTCATCAACCGGCAGCACATTCACGCTCAATGCCACCGGCACATTCATCTTGAAAAAACTTATTGGGGGTATAGGTCGTGAAGGCATTGCCGCCGACATAGTCGCGAGTTACGATACCTCGGCGGAGATGGTTTTACGCGATCTGGTCCAATTTTTCCAATTCCTGACGGAACTGGGTATTATCGATACGGTTCCGGAGGAAACGTAGCTCATGAAGCGAAAAAACATCAACATTGCTGTCAGTGGTCTGAACGCCACCGACAATCCTGGTCCGGGAGTTCCCGTCATCAGGTCCATAAGGGAAAGTGAAGAATTCCAGGGCACCATTACCGGTCTTGCCTATGACCCCCTGGATCCGGGAATCTATATGCGGGACGTTTGCGACAACGTCTTTCTCATGCCTTATCCTTCGGAGGGAGCGGAAAATATCCTCGAGAGAATTCGGTATATCCACGCCCAAAAGCCGATAGACGTGATTATCTCCACGCTCGATTCGGAACTTGAGGCCTATCTGAAAATCAGCCAGGATCTTTTTGAAATGGGCATACACACCTTCCTCCCCGCAGAAGACGCCTTGAAACTCCGATCGAAATCCCGGCTTCATGAGCTTTCTAAAATCGGTATCAGTGTCCCCAAGGGTAAGGCGGTTACCGATATTACGGCTATTTACCAGCTCGAAGAAGACTTTAACTTCCCGGTGGTGGTCAAAGGGCAATTCTACGAAGCCTACATCGCTCATTCCGTCATGGAGGCGGTCCAGTATTTCAGCAAAATAAGTTCCCGATGGGGGCTCCCGGTCATTATCCAGGAGTACATCATTGGCGTAGAGTACGATATCGTGGCCCTGGGTGATGGTGATGGCGGTTTGGTCGGTGCTGTGCCCATGAAAAAGATGCAGTTGACGGACAAGGGAAAGGCATGGGGAGGCATCACCGTCGATGATCCGGACATGAATGAATTTGTCCGTCATACGATCAGGAAGTTGAAGTGGCGGGGGCCATGTGAACTGGAAGTAATGAAGGAAAAGGCCACGGGAAAATATTACCTGATCGAAATCAATCCCCGCTTTCCTGCCTGGTGTTATCTTTCCGTCGGTGCAGGCCAGAATTTGCCCTGGGCTGCCGTCAAGCTGGCATTGGGTGAAACAACGCACCCTTTCCCGCCCTGTAAGGTCGGGGCTCTCTTCCTGAGAAACTCTGTTGATTGCGTCTATCCCCTTTCAGAGTATCAAAGCGTTATCACCAGGGGTGAACTGGTAAGAATCACGACGGATGCTTGATTGTCAAGAAAATGAATTAATTGCCAAAAGTATGAATTACGTATCATCATGGAGAAGGCTATGGAAAAGCTCAGATATGAACGTCCCACCGTCGTGCGCCATGTGACAGGACTTTCCAACAAGTTTGGACGCGCTGCCGCGCCACGTATCAAAAAGGAAATCGACGGTGTTAGCGTCAACGACATGCTGAAAAAATACGGCAGCCCCGTTTTTGTATTCAGCGAAAAAACGATACGCCGAAATTACCGTAACGCCTACCGGGCATTTACAGCCCGATACCCGAAGGTTCAGTTCGCCTGGTCCTACAAGACAAACTACCTGGATGCGATCTGCCGGATCTTTCATCAGGAAGGCTCATGGGCGGAAGTGGTCAGTGAATATGAATATGAGATGGCCAGACGTAACGGCGTGCCAGGGGAGCAGATCATCTACAATGGCCCCTACAAGCCGGAGGGCGCTCTGAGAACAGCCATCCAAGAGGGAGCCCATATCCATGTGGACCATTACGACGAGCTGTATCTCATCGAGAAGATTGCCAGCGATCTGGGTCGGCCTGTCGAGGTAGCCATCCGGATCAATATGGACACAGGCATCTATCCATCCTGGGATCGTTTCGGTTTCAACCTGGACAACGGCGAAGCCCTGAACGTGGTCCGCCGGATGCACGCAGGAGGAAAGGTCCGCCTCCAGGGGGTACATTCTCATATCGGCACCTTTATCCTGGAACCATATGCCTACCGTAACGAAACGGCGAAACTGGCGACATTTGTAAAGGCCGTGGAACAAGAATTCGGTTTCGATATCGACTATATTGACGTGGGCGGGGGATTTCCGTCGCAAAACACCCTCCATTCTCAGTATGCTCCGGGAAAAGAAACAAATCCACCCCTGGTTCAGTATGCCGAGGCCATCACTTCCGCACTTCTGGAACAGGGTTTCGCTCCGGACAAGCTCCCCCGCTTGATACTCGAAACAGGAAGGGCGCTGATTGATGAAGCGGGCTATATGTTGACATCCGTTGTGGGGGTCAAGCGCCTGCCCAACGGCGTCCGGACGCTGATCATTGATGCCGGAGTCAATGTTCTTTTTACCGCCTTCTGGTATAAACATAATGTGATGCTTGCCGAAGAAAATGACAGCATGGCCGAAGAAACGATTATTTACGGCCCCCTGTGTATGAACATCGATGTCGTCCGCCCGTCCATCAATCTGCCGGTCCTGGATTCGGGAGATGTGCTGGTGATTCACCCCGTCGGGGCATATAATGTGACTCAATGGATGCAGTTCATCCGCATGCGTCCGGCGGTTGTTCTGGTGGGAGAGGATGGAAGCACGGAACTGATACGCAGCGCGGAAAACATAGATGCCATCAAACAGTTTGAGCGAGTCCCGGTGCGGTTGAAACCATAAGGGGCCTATATGATCAAAACAGTTCTCCTGACTTATGCTCAGATTTTCTTTTCAACCCACTTGCTCGTTGGTTCTCTGTTTCTGCTGGCGACCTTCGTGGTGCCGGAGCAGGGGGTGGCGGGATTGGCAGCAGTTATCCTTTCCAATCTCTGGGCGAAGTTCCTCGGCTTTTCAAAAGAGGACATCAAGGCTGGTTATTTTGGCTATAATGGTCTCCTCACCGGCCTGGCGCTTGGGCTTACCTATGAGCTCAATCCCCCCTTTTTCATTATGCTGCTCATTGCCTCCTTGCTGGGGGTGCTCATCGCGGCCTCCCTGCAATCTCTTTTCAGACGTTACCTCTTCATCCCTGTTCTGAGCATCCCATTTGTCCTGACGACCTGGTTGATGCTGGCCGGGGGCAGGCAGTTTCACGGACTGGTCTATACCCTCAAGCCCTTTGAAGTGACCATTCTTGCCGGGGAGTTACCACAAATAGCCGATTTTTTTGTCCGGTCCCTGGGAACCGCTTTTTTTCAGCTCAGTACCCTTGCCGGCATCCTGATCGCCGCCGGGTTGCTGATTTTTTCCCGATATGCCTTCATCCTGGCCATTGCCGGGCTATTTTCGGGCAGTGTTGTCTATACTCTGCTGAAAGGTGATCCTTCCGATCTTTATGTAGGATATGTGGGTTTCAACTTTATCCTCACCGCCATTGCCGTGGGCGGGGTATGGGCCGTTCCCGGCATTGGCTCCCTTATCCTTGCAGTAATGGGAAGCGCCGTGTGCGCTCTGATTGCGGCTGCTTCCTCACATTTCCTCAATCCTTCGGGACTCCCTCCCCTGGCGTTTCCTTTTGTCGTCACCACCTGTTTCATCCTTTTTTCCCTGCAGCAGCGGGGTCAAGTCTTCCGGTTTCGCACCCTTTCGTCACCGAAAAAGACGCCGGAAGAAAACCTGAAACATTATCGAAACTCCACAATCCGTTTTCTGGACAGTGAAATCCCCGCCTTTACTTTGCCGGTTTTTGGCGAGTGGACAATTACCCAGGGCGTCGGCGGAAGGCATACCCACAAGGACATGTGGTTACATGCCTGGGATCTGGAACTGACCGACGATAAAGGGAAAGCATTTCGGGAAGACGGCGCCGCTCCGGAGGATTTTTACGCCTTTGATATGCCTGTATATGCACCGGGGGACGGCAAAGTGATGACCGTGGTCACGCATCTGGAAGACAATCCCACAGGTCAGGTGAATATCGATCATAACTGGGGAAACCTTGTCATCATCTGGCATTACGGCAGCGTATACTCTGCTCTTTGCCATCTGAAGCAGGGATCCGCGACGGTCACGGAAGGAGAATTTGTACGCTATGGCCAGATTGTTGGCCGGGTTGGCAACAGCGGGAGATCCGCCGTTCCCCATCTTCATTTTCAGATTCAGGGAACCCCCTACATTGGCGCCCCCACGTTGCCATCCTCGCTTCTCCATTACATTGCCGTGCAGAAAAACGAGGATTTCTATCACACCCACGGCACGCCGGAGGAAGGAGATCGGATCAGACCGCTGTCCCTCGAAGGGGCTGCCTTTGACGCCGCTTGCTTTCCGCTCGGCAGCGTCTGGAAATTTGACGTCCGATTTCAGGGGAAACACTGGCGGGAAACATGGGAAACGGAGCTGGACTTCAGCGGCAACCTTTTTATTGTCTGCAAGGATAATAAATCCCGAATCCGCTATTTGGTGAATCGTTATGTGTTAATGCTCCTGGACTACGAAGGCCCCCGGAACACTGGGCTTTACTGGTTTTTCATGGGGCTGCCCCGCATGCCCCTGACTGCGGAAAAGGTTGTCTGGAAGGATGAGCTTCCCGGAGATTTGGTCCTATCGCCTCTGCCCCGCTTGCTCTTCAGCCTCGCAGAACCGGTTTATCCCCTGGCGCGCCTTTGCACCACCTCTCAATTTTTAAAAACAGGGGCACAATTCGCCGTGGAAACTATTTCCGACCATCAAGGAATCCTGGGGCAAAGAAAATTCAAGGGCGTACGCACAGTATCCCTGTTTGAGCGCTACCGGGGTCTCGTTTCTCTGCAGGTATCCGTAAAAGACGAAGAGTTGTTGACTTTGCAGCAGGTCGACAACACAAAGGCGGAGGATTAGCGCCTTCATAAAAACGCTGACAATCCCGCCCCTTTTAAAAAGGCGTAGGTTGTGGGTGAAAAATTAAGATTACTATGCCAAATTATAAAGGAGAAATACATGAATTTTAAATTATTGCATTTATCGCTTGCTGTTGGTTTGCTGCTCCTTGTAGCGCCCCCGAATATTTACAGCGCCGACAACGGCAAGATCGGTGAACAATTTGAAGAATCTTTCGTCTCCGAAGCCGCAGGAAATTATGACGCTGCCTTGAATAGCGTTTTGAGAGTCCTGAGGATAGACCAGAAGCATTATACCGCCATGCTGCGCGCAGGTTGGCTGACTTACCTGAAGGGTGATTTCAGCGCCGCCGAAAAATATTACCGAAAAGCAGTTTCCCTGGCCCCGGATGCCATAGAGCCGATGCAGGGATTGCTGCTGCCCCTCGTAGCCACAAAAAAATGGCTGGAGACAGAATCCACAGCGAGAAAGATACTCAAGACAGATCAGAAGAATTACACAGCTTACAGCAAGCTGGCGTACGTTTTGTTTCAGCAGGGGAAATACGGCGATGCCAGGATAATCTATCGGAATTTGCTTGACTGGTATCCGAGCGATACCGAGATGAAGCTAGGTCTGGCCTGGACATATCAGCGTATGGGACGGACAGGAGAGGCGGCGCGGTATTTTAAAGAGGTGCTGGATGTATACCAAAGTAACCAGAGTGCACTGGCCGGTATGGAGACGCTTCGGCAAGTAAGTAACAGGTAATTCGTTTAACAAGGAGGATGAAATGGAGAGACATTTAAAGATACTGATTACATTGATTGCAATCTTGAGTATGCTAAGCGGTTGCAGTACCTTTCGCGCAGATCAGGAATACCAGACTGGCTTGAAGTTTTTTAAGGCTGGAAAATATCAGGAGGCAAATGACCATGCTATGGTTGCCCATCGTTCAAATCCTTATGAAGCAGCGTATACGGGATTGCTGGCATGGACATATCTGAAACAAAACAAAGTTGCAGAAGCTGAGAATCTCTTTTCCAGTATTGATTTACGGGACAAAAACAATATCCTTGCATTTCAGGGCTTAGCCTGGGTCAACTATACCCTACACAAATACGATTATTCTGAAAAAATGTTTAAAGAAGAATTGGCATGGGCAGAAAATTATATCAACCGGTCGGATTTTACTTTTTTTATCTTACAGAGCAGGGAATATATTTTTTCCATTGCCTCCGATGGCTCTTACGGACTAGGGCTTACAGCAATAGCTCGGGGCAACATGGACAAAGCAAAAACTTTTTTGTCAACTGCACTCAACTATTCCAATAATTTTATCGGACATGGACCGATCCATGAGGCCCTCGCCGATGTTTATTTTGGGGAGAAGGATTATAAAAATGCCATGGTGCATTATCAAAAAGCCCAGGAAGAAAAGAAGAATGATAGTGTGTCCATAAAACTGGGGTGGTGTTTTTATTTCTCCGGTAACATTGATACTGCTGATAAAATATTTTCTCAGGGCATCGCCACGGCAATGGACAAAAAACCTTTTCTTTATGGCGCTGTCTTCACCAGATATGCTTCAGGAAGGGTTGATGAGGCAAGGAATATCTTGCATGACTCTATAAAGTTAGACCACTATTATGCAGATACGATCGACATATATCACCTTATAACAAAAACACACAAATGGACGCTTTTATGGAAAGATTTTGCCGCAGCCTATTTCGAAAGAGGTGATTTTGCGCGGGCAGCATACAAACTGGAAGTGTATCTCCCGCTTTCGAAAGACGACTGTGAGGCCAACCTCATGGATGCGTGGTGTACTCTCTACGCTATTAGCCTGGAAAAGGCTTTAGTACAATTCGAAACACTTCGCACTCAAAGGCGTTGTCCTGTAGACCAGGCTGAAACAGGCATGGGGGTAGCCCTGTTATATATGGGACGCCTTGATGAAGCAAAGAAAATGTTTGGAAGCGCATTGCAGCACAATCCCGGCAACATTCGGGCAGATGTAGCACGTGGTGCTGTTGCCTTTTTAGAGGGAAATCATAATGAGGCAATAAGCATTTATCAAAGAAGTCTGCTCCTTCTGCCCAAGAAAGAAATTTATTTCTCTTGGCCCAGTCAAGCCCTGAATAATTTGGGATGGAGCTATCTGAACACAAAACAACATCAGAAAGCTTTAGCGACTTTCCAGCAACTCAAGGCGCTGCAGCAAAATCCTTTATCCCCTCAAATTTTTGACGGACTGGGATGGGCTTTTTATTATCTGGGCCGCCTGCAGGAGTCGAAAAACTCTTTTGAAAAGGCACTGCTCCTTGACCCGAAGTATTTATCATCTCTTCGAGGGCTTTCCTTAATTGCCGGGAATAAGAGGTAGTTCATGCATATTCTGCCGGCAGAATATGAAGTGAAATAAACACAATTCTCTCACGGCAAGTCAGTCACGCTTGGTTATACATTTGCAGTCGCAAGTGACGATCTGGAAACTTCCTCATTGCGCTATCGATGGGGTGGATTTGGATACCGATTCTCAGGCGCATAATATTAACACGTTCATAATACACGTTGACATTCCTCATTTCGTATGTGTTATTGTGAAACTCCAATTCCGCAAGCGCAGCGGAATTGGTAAGTTGAACAATCCCGC
>JBAXON010000058.1:0-13497 GCA_037133255.1 Deltaproteobacteria bacterium | reverse complement strand
GCAGGGACCGAATGTGAACGTAACCATTTATAATATAGGTGCACTGCTAGGCTCCGTCTTTCAGATCTTTGGTGCCGTTTTTACATTTAAAAAGGTAATTCCTGATGCGATGCCGGAACTGCGAAAAATCAAGCTTATCATGACATACACAGGAATGATTTTAATTATGTTCTTTCTCACCCTGGCAACCTTCTGGGGTGTGACTCCGCCGTTTTTTATTCAAGGTGTCGGGCCGACTCTTTTGAGGCAGGCTGTTTTAGGGACGGCTGTGGCCATGTTCCTTTTTTCCGCTCTGGTTATTATGGGAATTTTCACGAAGAGGAAACTGGATTTTCATTACTGGTATTCTTTATCCCTGATCATGATCGCTTTGGGTTTGATCGCCTTTTTTATCCAGAAATCTGTCGGGAGCCCCATCGGTTGGTTGGGAAGATCGGGGCAGTATATTGGCGGTATCTATGCCCTGATTGCTATTTTGATTACCTTCAAAACCGCACGAATCAAGGGTGTTTCTATGTCAACCACTGTGGCCGGTCTCTTTTCGGATGCGGAATTGAGCTATCGGGTACTTGTCGATACGATTACAGATGCCGTCGTATATTTTGGGCAAGATGGACAAATAATCCAATGGAATACTGCGGCAGAAAAGGTTTTCGGTTATCGGCAGAATGAAGCTGTCGGATCATCTATTTTCAAACTTGTAATCAGTGAAGCTTTTCTGGAGATGTTTCGGAAAGAAATAAACAATCTCAGCGCGATTGATGATCGTCGAAAAGTCGGAAGATTGTTGGATATTTCCGTAAAGACAAAAGACAAGGGCGTTATTCCGGTAGAAATCTCTATCTCAGCAATGAAAGTTAAGGATGAATGGTCATTTGTCTGCGTGGTCAGGGATATTACTGAACGTAAAAACGCAGAAGCAGCAATTCAAAAACTCAATGAAAATCTGGAACAGCGGGTGGAGGAGCGGACCCGACAATTGACAGCCAGTGAACAACGCCTGTCTCTTGCCACCATTGCGGGAAAGATCGGCATCTGGGATTGGAATGTTGAAAATGATGAACTGATTTGGGACAATAGCATGTATTACCTCTATGGCATCCGCAAAGAGGATTTTGGCGGTGCCTACGATGCATGGAGTCGAACGCTGCATCCCGATGATCTTCAGTTTGCCGAGAATGAAATTCAAGCCGCGCTTCGTGGCGAGCGGGAATATGCTTCTGAGTTCCGTATCGTTCAACCTGATGGCACTATCAGGATTATCAAGGCCGTTTCTCAAACCATTCGCGATCGTGACGGTAAGCCTCTGCGCATGATTGGCACTAATATCGACATTACCGACCGCAAACGGGCGGAGGAGGAAAAGTTGAAACTCGAAAACCAACTTTTCCAGTCGCAGAAGATGGAAGCAATCGGTACACTGGCCGGGGGCATCGCCCATGACTTCAATAATATTCTATCGGTGATCATCGGTTACACGGAACTGGCCATGGATAATGATCAGAAAGAAAACAAGAAACAATATCTGCAAGAAACCCTGAAGGGAGCAGAACGGGCCAAAAATCTGGTTAAACAAATCCTGACCTTCAGTAGGCAGGTCGACCACGAGAAGAAACCTCTGGACATCAAGATTCTGCTGAAGGAGGCCGTTAAATTTCTCCGAGCCTCTATTCCGACCACAGTTGAGATTAGCCAGCAAATAACAGAAGAAGGCTGCAACATTATGGCCGATCCCACACAGATGCATCAGGTCATCATGAATTTATGCACCAATGCCAGCCATGCGATGAAACAGGCAGGCGGCATACTAAAGATTGAGCTGGCAAACATAGAATTGACCAACGGCGACCTTCCCAGTCATCCAGAACTAAAACCGGGGCATTACGTTAAGTTGACTGTCGGCGATACGGGTCACGGCATCGAACCTGCAATTATTCAACGCATATTCGAT
Source organism: Deltaproteobacteria bacterium (assembly GCA_037133255.1). Taxonomy (GTDB): domain Bacteria; phylum Desulfobacterota; class Syntrophia; order Syntrophales; family Smithellaceae; genus FEN-1160. The sequence goes on along the minus strand of JBAXON010000058.1, from coordinate 11,546 downwards.
CCTTTTTTTACGACAAAATCTGTAGATGAAGGAACCGGTCTTGGGCTCTCGGTTGTCTATGGCATCGTCAAGAGCCATGGCGGAGTGATCAATGTCCATAGTGGACAGGGGAAAGGGGCGGTCTTCAATATCTATCTGCCCAGGATCATCCAAACAGAGGCCACGAAAGTTGATACAGACAAGCACGTTATCGGCGGAACGGAACGGATTCTTTTTGTGGATGATGAACCTTCACTTATTGATATTGGCATGCGCATACTTTTCACCTTAGGCTACCATGCCACTGGCGCGACAAGCAGTAAAGAGGCACTGGATATATTTCGCGCCGACCCGCAGCGTTTCGATTTAATTATCACCGACATGACTTTGCCTAAAATGACCGGTATTGATCTGTCCCGAAAGCTTCTGCAGATCCGCCCGGACATCCCGATAATCCTGTGTTCAGGAATCCGAGAACCCGACACAGAAGAGCAGGCCAGGTCTCTGGGAATCAGAACCTATCTTACAAAGCCCCTGACAAGAAGAGAGCTTTCCCGCGCGATTCGGAATACGCTGGATGGAAATAGTAAATCTCTTTATAAACCTCGCTAGGGGCCAAACAGTTTAAACAATTTCGTAGTACGAGCGGTGATTAATAAACTCAATTTATAAGACTCTCCGGGATCTCCCCTTTAATCACCCTGACGATATTGGTAATGGTTGCGGTAAGAATTCGTCCCTGTGCTTCCTGGGAAACACCGGCCACATGCGGTGAGAGAATGACCTTGTCACCTGCAACTGCGAGCAAGGGGTTTGCTGAAGCAATTGGTTCGACACTAAATACATCCAATGCCGCGCCGCCTAGCTTTCCATCTCGTAATGCTTCCGCCAGTGCCTGCTCATCAACAACCTCTCCCCGTGCGACATTAATGATTATCGCGCCTTGTTTCATCAGTGCGATATTGTCACGGTTGATAAGCCCGGTTGTCTCCTCCGTGAGAGGGCAATGCAAACTGAGAATATCGGAGCTTTTCAGTACATCGGACAGAGTGGCAAAGGTGACCTGTAAACGTTTTTCCTCTTCGGTGGGAATACGGGTAACATCGTAATAGAGCAGATGTATGCCAAACGCGATTAACCTTTCGGCCACGGCTTTGCCCATGCGCCCGAATCCGATGAACCCCCAGGTTTTATCGAAGAGCTCAACCGGCTTTACCTCCATCTGCCGCCAATCACCTGCTGCTGTTGTTCTAACCGCATAGAATAAATTTTTTATCAGGCATAGAGCAGACATGATGGTATGTTCGGCAGCGGCGATTGTGTTTGCTCCGGCCGTGTTGGCAACTTTGATCCCCGCCTCACTGCAGGCTGCGATATCAATGTGCTGGTAGCCTACACTGGGTTGCTGGATGAGCTTGACATTTTTTGCGGCCTGCGCCAGCTCACGTGTTATTTTTTGCTTAAATCTATAATCACCGATAATATATGCGGCATTCCTGACTTCTTTAATGACTTGATCTGCATCAAAATTTCCCGCATCAACCACGTCAATGTCCACAACACCATGCATTTTAAAAAATTCAATTAGAAACTCTTTCGGAATCGGTGAGAGGTTTACAATCTTCTCCATTTTTCCACTCCTTAATGTATAAATAATTGAAAATCTGATTAAAAATTTATCCGGCTATTTAAGCACCACAAGCGCATCAACCGCGATAGGTATTCCGTTTTTTATGATCAGAGGATTAATATCGATCTCGGCGATCTCCGGTATTTCGAGACCGATCCTGCCGACGTTTTTGAGGACATTTGCCAGGATATCCTTATTCACAGCCGGTTTTCCCCGGAAAGAATCGAGCAATTTCTTTGCCTTAATTTCATTCATCATTTCAAGAGCATCCTCTATTTCCAGAGGCGCCACCCTGAACGTAACATCCTGGAGTCCCTCGGTAAAGATACCGCCAAGGCCAAACATGACACATGGCCCCAATTGGGGGTCCCTGATCAAACCTGCAACAAACTCCCTTTCACCCTTAATCATTTCTTGCACGAGAATACCATCTATTTTGCTTCCCCCTCGCTTCTCAAGCGACTGATAAGCGTCTTCCAGCTCTTTCTCATTTTTGATATTGAGCTCAACCATATTGAGTTCAGTCTTATGGGTAAGCATGCTGGAAGAACCTTTCAGCACAACAGGATAAGCTATTTCCTGAGCTAATCTTTTGGCATCCGCTAAACTCTTCGCGATATACTCACGAGTCACAGGTATAAAATATGCCTCCAGCACCTTTTTGGAATCGAATTCACTTAGTGTCTTTTCACCGCGCAGGAGCGCATCATCAATGATCTTCATGTTTTCTCCTGTGTACGGCGGAATCTCTTCTGGAAATTTGCATACTCGATAAGATGGGACACAGCCTTGAAGCCGTCTTCTGCATGCTCTATGAAATAGGCATTATGATCACGATAATACTTCCGGGCATAATCGTTAACTTCACGGAATGTGATCGGTATGATTGGTTTTCCCGCAGAATGGACGAGCGGCATAAATGATTCATTAAAGCCGGGGACAAACTCTTCCGTCTCGCTGACAGGGGGAAACGATATCGGCAGAAGGATGTCGATGTGTTCATCATTAAGCAGTATCTTTATGATTTTATCCATGCCACTTCTAAATCCAGATCCGGTCACATCAAGCGGATTAGCCGGCTGAGCAAAATCAGGAAGTAATTTTTTTAATGAATCAATCGTTTTAGGAGAAAAATTGGGGAGTTCTATGGACAAGCGGGCACAAAGATCCGCATACAACCCACCGAGCCCTCCTGACATGGTGGATATACCCACGCGACCTCCACTTGGCAGCGGACATTTGGAAAGAATACCTGCTGTTTCTACGAGTTCCTCAATGGTATCGACCCGAATAATACCGCATTGCCTGAAAAACCCATCAATCATCAAGTCATTTCCGGCCAGCGCACCGGTATGGGAGCGCGCAGCTTGTTTGCCTTTCTCGGATTGGCCTACTTTGATAAGGATAATCGGAATTTTCCGCAGGGCTGCGTCAAGGGCTATCTGTCGCATTCTGGAAACATCTCGAAATCCCTCCATAAAACCGATGATCACACGGGTTGTCTGACTTTCAATCATATATTCCAGGCAGTCCTCACTTGTGAGAACTGCCTCATTGCCTGTCGTAACAAATAGAGATACACCAAGTCCTTTCTTCATAACCTTGGTTGCTATCACCTCAGTTGTCGCGCCACTCTGTCCAAATATGCCTATAGTCCCCGGCACCAAATCCCCTTGCACAGCAGCACCGGCAAAGACACTCACACTGCAAGCGATATTGATGAAACCCAGACAATTGGGACCAAGCAGCAGAATGTCTTTCCTGCGACATAGAGCGTTCAGATCATCTTGAAGACGCGACCCTTCGGCTGCTGCATCGGCAAAACCACCGGAGATAAGCAGGATGTTCTTGATACCTTTTCCAGCCAGCGCCTCCAAGATGGCAAGAGCCGCGGAACTCTTGACAATCACTGCTGCAAAATCAATAATATTCTCGGGAAGCTCTGCGATAGAATGTACAGCCGGGATACCGCAAACCTCATCCGCGCCTGGATTCACAGGGAAAAAACGTCCCTTAAATCCTGCTCTTTTTGCATTTTCCACCATTTGGGAAAACCAGGCATTTTTTGTGGATGCACCCACAACAGCAATGTTGCTTGGTGAAAAAAAATTGTGCAAACGCCCTTTCATGATAGACCGCCTTTATAAAGTTATCATCAAGCAATCCCCAGAAAACGCATTGCATTTTTGCCCAGAATTCCGTCGATCTCATCTTTAGTAAATGGACGTTCACCTTGTTCGGCAGCCACAATGTTTATGCCGTTCTTTATGAAGTCAATATACATTTTAATTGGACGACAAAGGGGATCTGTCCCGAACATAATCCGCGACAGCACACCGTAATCGCGTGCTGTAATCAAGGCTTTTGCCATGCGCTTTAGACCAGTTTCTCCTAATTGGGATATGTCTGTATACAAATTGGACGCCCTGATCATCATCACTAAAAGTTCATCTTCCCATGGCCAACCCATATGCGGTAAATTGAATCGCACAGTGGGAAAATCAAACAAAACGCGGTCTGCATCTAATGGTTTTGCGTAGCACAAAGAGACGAACCTCACCGGTGTACCAGCCATATGCATCGTAATCGGCACATTTAGCTCGGCGGCCAGCGCGTAGTAAGGATAAACCCGCGGATCAACTGCGCTGTAATTCTCATAGGAGGGAAGTAATTTAATCCCTGTGAACCCTAACTCCTTCAAGCAATATCGGGTATTCTCCCAATTTTTCTGATTAAACGCATTGACCTCAATAACATTGCCCTCCAGAAGAACGGGCCTGGAAGAAGTAAACCCAATAAACCTGTCCGGATAAGGTTTTAGATAAGTCTCATAAATATGTTCGTTAGGAATGGGGCCGGTATTGAGAATTACTGTCTTACCAACCCCTGCTTCATCCATTTCCTTGATGCTCTGTTCAGGGGACTGCACAAAGCCGCCACGGTCAACTACGGTGCCATCCAGCAAGTGTCGCTCCGTGGCAAACTTTGCGAAAAACTGAAACAAAATCTGACCAGATTTCTGATCGTATGGATGATCATGTACATTGATAATCATAACTAATTTACTCCTCTCTTTTTATTTAAATCTTCAACATTAGGCTTTGGATGCTGCCTCTTCCTCTTGCGCTCTTTGGCAATCATTGCGGTATATGGTGCCAATGTATAGAAACCCCAAAAAGCAAATAATTAATGAGGCCTGGATGTATATCATCGCATTCATCAGACCGAAATTTTTAGAAAGCACACCGACGATGTATGGCCCGAGCATACCGATAAACTGCATTCCAAAGATTATCACACCAAGTGACACAGACCTGTACCAAGACGGCACAAGTTCCTGACTGCTGGCATTGAGAGATGGATTAACGAATGTACAGAGAAAACTTGCCAGGAAAACAATGGCAATACTCTTTAGATAAAAGCCGGTAGCAAAAAGGGTCGCAGCGATAATAGCCATTATTGCGGGGAACCACAGGCGTAAACGAAGGTCCCTCTTGACCAGCATATCTGAAAGGTAACCGCCTAATGGATAGCCGACCACTCCCAGGATTGCAGCAATCCCGGCAAACGTGGCAGCTTTCGGCACTGCCATTTCCATAACGCGAATGAAATACATCGGCATCCAGACGATAGTAGCAATAATGGCCATATTGTAAATACCGTAGAAGAGAACCAGGAACATCATAGATTTGTTTTTAACAACAACAGCTGCGGCACTGCGAACCGTTAGTTTTACTTCTTCTGCAGAACCTGTCTGTGTCTGCTGCTTTTTTTTAACATCAGGAATAAGCAGGGCTAAAAGACCTAGAATAATTCCCGGTATGCCCATGACAATCAAGGCTGTCCGCCAACCATAAGTTACTGCCATATAGCCGCTGAATACTGAACCGACAAAAATACCCAGAGATGCGCCGGAATTGAAAAAACCCAGTACAAGCCCCCATTTAGCACGCTTGAACCATGAAGTCAAAAGCGATGTGGCTGTGGGTGCGAAACTGGCTTCACCTACTCCCAAACCGCACCTCGCACAAAGGAGAATAACAAAATTACTTGCAAGTCCAGACGCAATGCTGCAGGCGCTCCATACTAGCGCCATTAGCGAAACAAGTTTACTCCTCGACCAGCGGTCGGCTATGTAAGACAAGGGTAGCACAAAAATAGCCATACCGAACAAAACAACGCTTCCCAACAATCCCACCTGCGGATCAGAAAGCGCAAACTCTTTCTGAATAAGCGGGTATAGCGGGTTAACGCCAAATCTAGCGACAAAATCAATAAAGTAAAGCAACCAGATAATTGATACATAAAAAACAATTTTGGACATCGGCAGCACAACCAGCGGTTGTTCCGAAGCCAGATCGACCTCTTCTTTCTTTTTTGTATTCTGTAAACTCATAATAGTAACCTCCTTTCACTTGAATTTGCAAGTAATGTACCCAATATAACATCTACATTAATAGATACTTGCATTCTCTTAAATGATTAACTATTTAGTTTAGTAGTTTAACTCTTCAATTTCGCAGTTGACTTAAATATCTCGTAGATATTTTGTTTTTCCACAACCTGTGATAGAATATATTTCGATCCTTAAATGTTTAGCAAGTCGGAGAAAGCAGGTGAAATCGTGATCGATGAAAAAGATTTCTTTATAGGCGGCGCACTCTGCATCTGCAGCAGCCTGGAAATTGAAAAGGCCCTGTGGAAATGCCTGATGTATATCCGCGATTACATGCCTGCTGATCGCCTCTATCTCAGAAGAGATGATCTGGAAAGTAGAATCATCAATGTAATTGCCACGGCAACTGTCAAGGGCGGAAGTATTTCCTCGGATCAGATTCCCATGGCTAGTGATTATATCAAGATGGAAAATGACTGGATCGCAAACGATGTTGAAAACCACTATATCATGAAACATTACCTGAATTATCTGGACAAGAATTCCTCTCTTGTCAATTTGCGGCTTATCGTCGGAAAACAGTTTATTGGATCGCTCATCGTTGTCGCTCAAGGGAAAAATCGTTATACGGAGAAACATGCGCAGTTGCTCGCTCTTTTAAAAGAGCCTTTCGGGATTGCGCTGGCTAACAGTCTGAAGCATCGCGAAGTGCTGAAACTGCAGGACAGGCTTCAAGATCATAATCGTTATCTTCAGACAGAACTTATGCGTATTTCCGGCGATGATATTATTGGAAAGAACGCTGGTCTGCGCGGTGTGATGGAAGCAGTCAATCAGGTTGCCCATCTTCAGACACCTGTTTTACTCATCGGAGAAACCGGAACGGGTAAGGAGATTATTGCCAATGCAATCCACAGCCTCTCCCCGAGAAAGGACGGTCCTTTCATCAAGGTAAATTGCGGAGCAATTCCTGAGACCATCATCGACAGCGAATTATTCGGTCATGAAAAAGGGGCTTTTACTGGCGCAATCGCGCAAAAACTCGGCCACTTTGAACGGGCGCAGGAAGGAACGATTTTGCTGGATGAAATTGGTGAATTGCCCCATGATGCTCAGTTAAGGATGCTTCGTGTTCTTCAGGATAAAGAAATATACCGGGTCGGCGGCTCTACGCCCATCAAAGTCAATATTCGCCTGATTGCCTCGACGCACCGTAATCTGGAAGATCTCGTGCAAAAAGAAAAATTCCGCAGCGATTTGTATTTCAGGCTGAGGGTCTTCCCCATCGTTATTCCTCCTTTAAAGCAACGTAAGGGCGATATCCCTAGTTTAACACAGCATTTTATTGATAAAAAATCCCAGGAAATGGGTATTACCAATCCCATCTCCCTTGCTACCGGTGCCTTGGATGATCTTATGCAATATGATTGGCCAGGAAATGTGCGTGAGCTAGAAAATGCCATCGAACGTGCTTTAATTTTGAGAAAAGACCGGTTTATCGACTTCAAAGACATTATAAATCCGTTTTCTCCGGGTATCCCTAACAAGGCCGTTCCCCATAAAAATCAACCGCTGAGTCTGGATCAACTCGTCACTGAAGAGATTACGAAGGTTCTGACGATGACGGGAGGAAAGGTGGAAGGGAAGAACGGGGCAGCGACTGTTCTGGGTGTAAAGCCGAACACCCTGCGCAGCCGTATGAAGAAAATGGGAATACCCTTCGGGCGCCACAGCACAAGCGAAGTCTGATGTGTCTATTCTTATTTTCATAACGCATCGACAGGTGTAAAAAAATCGAATCCTGTTTGATATCTCGTCTGTTATTTTGGCTTGACGTTTTTACCTCCCGCCTGTACATTCCAAAAAACAATTTTGCCCCACTTAACTTTGCACGTGGGATAATTCGACGAACAAACTTCACTGCGCCTACAGTGACCTTCAGGTTATTCGCTTTTGAAGTTTGAGTCTCATTAAGGTTGGAGGTTCACTAACAAATGATTGAAAATATAATTAATAATTTATCAGGCTATTTGAATGGTTCAATACTTTTGGCATTTGCGGCGGCTTATCTTGGGGGGATTGTCATCAGCTTTACACCCTGCACTTATCCGCTGATCCCTGTGACGATCGGTTTTATTGGCGCAAGAAGTTCATCATCCAAACTGCGTGGTTTTTTTCTTTCTCTGTTTTATGTCGGCGGACTAGCGCTTACTTATTCCATTTTAGGTGGAGTGGCGGCGCTATCCGGCAAACTTTTCGGGCAAATGCAGACAACACCCTGGGTATATTTCATTATGGCTAATCTATGCCTTATCATGGGTTTATCCATGCTCGATGTTTTCAGCTTTTCCCTGCCTATTCCGCAAAAGCTGATGAATCTTTCCGGAAATACTGATAAAAAAGGATTCTTCAGCAGTTTCTTGATCGGTGCCGTATCCGGTTTTGTTATCGGCCCTTGCACGGCTCCGGTGCTGGCGGTTCTACTTGGCTATGTGGCAATGCAGACAAATCTGCTTTTAGGTATGAGTCTGCTTTTTGTTTTTGCCTGCGGTATGGGAACATTGCTCATCATTCTCGGCACGTTTGCCGGAATGATTGCCGCTTTGCCTAAATCGGGCAATTGGATGACGAAAATAAAACTTGTTTTCGGGCTGATATTAATTGGCGCGGCTGAATATTTCCTGTATACTGCCGGAACTTTGGCGCTATAAAAATGCGAGGATTGATGAATAAAATAATTCTGTTAGTTGCGTTAGTCTTACTTATCTGTATTCCGGTTACTTTGTCATTTGGGCAGGATAGATCGAATGCTTCGTTTAAGCATAAAGCAATTCCGGCGCCGGATTTTTCTTTGCAGGATTTGCAGGGGAAAACATTCAAATTGAGCGGTCAATTAGGAAAACCCGTGGTGATTTTTTTCGGGACGACCTGGTGCCCTTCCTGCCGTGCAGAAATCCCGGCGTACAGCGCTATTTATGAAAAATATGCCAGGCGCGGGCTGGAAGTTATTTATATTGACATCAATGAACCGGCCGAAAAGGTGGCACGTTTTGCTAAAAGTAATTCCTTCCCTTATCGTGTATTGCTCGACAGAGACGGCAATGTCGCCAGCAACTATAACATCGTTGGTGTGCCGACGCTGGTTCTCATCGATAAAAGCGGAAATGTTATTACAATTAGTCACCGTACTTCGGATTTACCTCTGCATAAATTATTCCCGGCAGGCAAATAGGGCGTGAAGATGCCTGATTTCACAATGCTCTAGTTTAGAATTTAGATTAAGGAGAACCCATGAATCAACAACAAAATTGGCTGCAAAATTTCACCAAATCGGAAAAAGACCTTTGGCTGGGCGGTATTTGCGGCGGATTAGGCGAGTGTACGCCTTTTCCCTCCTGGACATGGCGTCTGCTATTTGCCTTCTTTTTTTTCGTTTGTGGCACGGGTTTATTAATTTATATTTTGCTGTGGATTTTTGTTCCCCACAAGACAAAAACAAAGGATGAATAATGAAACTGAAAAACGACATTTATGTTTATGAATGGACAAACAATTTTGATAACAACTGCAACAGTTATTATATCGGCGCTGGAGTGCAAGCCTTGATTGATCCGGGATTGTCACGCTATGTGCCCGATTTGCTCAAGCAGATGTCAGCCGATGGTATTCAGAAAGAAGATATTAAATACGTCGTGAATACCCATTCTCACCCGGACCATTTGCAGGGCTCGGAACTTTTCGATCAATCAACTGTTAAGATTGCCATGCATCGTCAGGAGATAGATTTTTTGAAAGGTGTTGGTGGCGAGCTATATGAACTCTTCGGTATTCCTGTGCCACAGATGCAGATCAATTTGCCGCTGGATGAAGGCAGCATTAACTTGGGAGATCAGGAATTTCAAATAATTCTGGCCCCCGGCCATTCCCCCGGCTCAATTGGTATTTACTGGCCAGCGCAAAAAGCGCTGTTTTCCGGCGATGTAATTTTTGAGCAAAATATCGGCAGAACGGATTTTCCCGGTGGCAACGGCGCTCTGTTAAAGAAAAGCATAATTTCTTTTTCCCAACTTGATCTGGAGTTGCTTTTTCCCGGGCACATGGGTATTGTCAGCGGCAAAGATAAAGTTTCGGCTAATTTTAAAATGGTGATACAGAACGTATTCCCTTATATTTAATACGTTCGGGAGGATTAATTTCAATGGCTAATGAAGGAAATAAAATAATTTACTCCATGATCGGGGTAAGTAAAATTTATGAAAAAAAACCTGTGCTCAAAGACATTTATCTGTCTTATTTTTACGGCGCTAAAATCGGCGTTATCGGTTTAAACGGTTCCGGCAAAAGCTCTCTTTTGAAAATTCTTTCCGGTGTCGATACTGATTTCCTCGGCAAAACGATTCTTTCCGCCGGTTACACAGTAGGCTATCTGGAGCAGGAGCCGCGTCTGGACGAAACCAAAACCGTGCGGCAAATAGTGGAACAAGGTGTGCAGGGCACCATGGACTTGATCCACGAATATAATAAAATAAATGAAAAATTTGCCGAGCCGATGTCGGATGACGATATGGCCAAACTCTGCGACAGACAAGGTGTAGTACAGGAAAAAATCGACGCGCTTGATGCCTGGGATATAGATTCGCGCCTCGAAATGGCCATGGACGCCCTGCGCTGCCCGCCCGGCGATACGTCAGTGAAGGTTCTTTCCGGCGGTGAAAAACGGCGCGTTGCCTTGTGCCGCCTGCTTTTACAAAAACCGGATATACTGCTCCTCGATGAACCGACAAACCATCTGGATGCCGAATCTGTCGCCTGGCTGGAACATCACCTGCAAAAATATGAAGGCACCATCATTGCCGTAACTCACGATCGTTACTTTTTGGATAATGTTGCCGGCTGGATTCTGGAACTTGACCGCGGCCAGGGGATCCCGTGGCAGGGCAACTATTCTTCATGGTTGGAACAAAAACAGAACAAACTAAAAAGTGAAGAAAAGACCGAAGGGGAAAGAATCAAAACCCTCGAGCGTGAACTGGAATGGATTCGCATGTCTCCCAAAGGACGCCATGCCAAATCCAAGGCACGCATTACCGCTTACGAGGAACTGCTGGGACAAAATCAGGAAAAGGAATCAAAGACGCACGAAATTTTCATCGCTCCCGGCCCACGCCTGGGCGATCTGGTAATAGAGGCGAAAGATGTCAACAAGGGATATGGGCAGAACCTGCTTGTGGAAGGCATGACTTTTATGCTGCCGCCCGGTGGCATTATAGGTATCATTGGCTCCAATGGCGCCGGTAAAACAACTCTTTTTAGAATGATTACCGAACAGGAAAAGCCGGATGCAGGCTCCATCCGCATTGGGAATACCGTGAAGCTTGCCTACATTGACCAGAGCCGCGACGCGCTTGATCCGAGTAAAACCATCTGGGAGATGATCTCCGATGGACAGGATATTGTTAACATTGGAACGCGGCAAATCAATTCTCGTGCGTACGTTTCTCGATTTAATTTTTCCGGCACCGATCAGCAAAAGAAAGTAGG
>JBAXON010000057.1:0-13929 GCA_037133255.1 Deltaproteobacteria bacterium | reverse complement strand
TATATCTCACGTTCCAATTTAAAACAAAAACAAGGTTGCTGGGAGCTTTCATTTCGCCGTTCATTTTGCTTTTGATGATCGCGGCAGCCGGACAGGAAACAGGGAAATCTTTGCTGCCGGAAAATATGCGAAGTTGGCTCACCACAGTGCATCTTTGTCTTGCTATTATCGGGGAGGCGCTTTTTGTTCTGGCCTCTTGCGCCGGTGCCATGTTCATCATCCAAAATGGCTTGCTCAAGCACAAGAAAACAGGCAAGATGATCCGGCTTCTGCCATCGCTCCATGATTTAGACCGGATTAATCATCTTTGCCTGCTGTGGGGCTTTCCCCTTTTGACAATAGGCATTATCGCCGGAGCAGTTTTTGCGGGCATGGCCTGGAATACTCTCTGGCCTACCGACCCTAAAATTATCTGGTCTTTGGCGGCCTGGGTTATTTATGGATTTCTGCTACATCAGCGTCTGGCTATTGGCTGGAAGGGTTCCCGCATGGCGGTATTATCGTGCGCGGTGTTTATCCTTTTCCTGCTGTCCTTTTTGGCGGTGAGATTTTGTTTTACTACGTTGCATAACTTTATTTAGAAAATGATATTACTAATTGGATTAAATCATAAAACGGCGCCGCTTGCCGTTCGCGAAAAACTTTTTGCCGGTTGCGAGGAAAAACAGAATTTATTATCTGATGTTCTTCTGTTGCCCGGAGTGCAAGAGACTCTCTATATTTCCACCTGCAATCGGATCGAACTCGTTTGCGTGATGGATGGCACGCATAAGACGATTCAGGCCGCGAAGAAATTCCTTTCCCAAAGCGGTGCCTTGACTGATCAGGAAGTAGACGATTGTTTCTATGTTTATCGTGATGTGGAAGCAATAAGGCATCTTTTCCGGGTATCGGCAAGTCTCGATTCGCAGGTCATGGGTGAAACACAGATATTAGGACAGGTCAAGGAGGCTTACCGGCAGGCGCTTACACAAAACGCGACAGGCCTCGTACTTAATCGATTGTTGCACCGCTCTTTTCGAACGGCCAAACGAGTGCGCACGGAAACGGCAATCGCGGCAAATCCGGTATCGGTCAGTTTTGCAGCGGTGGAGCTGGCTAAAAAAATATTCGGCTCGCTTGCCGGCAAGAAAGTATTACTGATCGGCGCAGGCGAAATGGCCGAACTGACCGGCGTGCATTTGATCGGTAACGGCGCTGAAGAAATAACTGTTGCTAACAGATCACCGACTCAAGGTACAGCACTTGCGGAAAAGTTTCATGGGAAGGCAATTTCACTTGAAAATATTGACGAAGCATTAATTGATGCGGATATTGTGATCAGTTCCACCGGTGCAGCAGGTTTCGTTGTTTCGGAAGATGCAATCAGGCTCAGTATGCGTAAGCGGAAAAACCGTTTGTTGTTCTTGATTGATATTGCCGTTCCCCGTGATATTGAGCCTTCGGCGGATAGAATTGAAAATGTTTATCTTTACAACATCGATAACCTGCAGGACATTGTCGATGAAAACATGAAAGGACGCCAAAAAGAGGCGCTCAAGGCCGAAGCGATTGTGGAAGAAGAAGTTATTCATTACAATAGTTGGATTAAGGAACTGGAGGCTGTTCCGACTATAGTATCGCTTCGCGCTATGGCTGAAGGGATAGTGCAAAGCGAGCTGGAAAAATCACAAGGCTTCTTGCAGAAGCTAAGTTACGAAGATCGGGAAAAGGTTGATAATCTGATTAAATCAGTAGTCAACAAAATACTGCACACCCCGGTTGCAGTGATGAAAGAGGAGAGTTCCGAAGTAAGCTCTAAAGGAATTATTGAGGCGGCAAGGCAGCTTTTCCGGCTGGATGAATAATACCAATGCGCTTTCTTTGGCTAACTTTGTTGGCTGTGTTGTCGGCGTCCTCAGCGTATTTGCATATACGCCTCCGGTGCCTCCTCCTTGCCGCAGCTAGCGCAGGATAATTCGGCTTGCCAATTTCAATGCACTTCGTTCTTGAAATTGTAGCCTCATTACCGTCGCGTTATCCTTTGAAAGCGAATGGTATAAATACGACATGTGAAGGTATCTATGAATATAAAAATAGGAACGCGTGGCAGCAAGCTGGCATTGACACAGGCTAATCTTGTTGCCGATAGTTTAACAAAAACAGATCCGGGAATAACCGTTGAAATTTGTGTCATCAAGACCAGCGGCGATATTATGCAGGATGTTGCACTCACTAAAATTGGCGGCAAGGGTGTTTTTGTGAAGGAAATTGAGGATGCCCTACTTTGCGGTACAATCGATCTGGCTGTGCATAGCATGAAAGACGTGCCGACAGAAATTCCCGCGGGACTAACCTTTGCGGCAATTCTCCGTCGTGAAGACGCACGCGACATTCTCGTTTCTAAAGACAATCGAAAAATGGAATTTATGCCCCGGGGCGCAAGAATCGGTACCGGCTCTATGCGCAGGTCTGCCCAGCTTTTAGCCATCTTGCCCGATCTGGCTATTGTTCCTCTTCGCGGGAATTTAGAGACGAGGTTAAAAAAAATACAAACGGAAAATCTCCAGGGCATTATTCTGGCAGCTGCCGGGATGAAACGTCTGGGATTTGCCGAAAAAATATCACAATATTTGCCTATCGAAACAATGCTTCCGGCAGTGGGTCAGGGAGCTTTAGGCCTGGAATTAAGAGATGGCAATAATGATCTGATGGAAGTTTTAGCAAAGTTAAATCATGCGCCGACAGCCGCGGAAATTACAGCGGAACGGTCTTTCTTGCGTCACCTTGGTGGCGGCTGTCTATTGCCTATTGCCGCTTTCGGCAAACTCGAAGGTGAGAAGCTAACGCTGGAGGGACTTGTAGCCGCGCCGAATGGCAGCAGTGTGATTCGGGACAAAGTCAGAGGCGCCATAGCAGAGGCGGAAGAATTAGGAAAAAGGCTGGCGGAAATCATTATAGAAAAAGGCGGGAAAAAATTGCTGGAACTTGGTTGTTAAAGGGAAACTAATGTCTAAGAGCGGGAAAGTCTATATAATTGGCGCGGGGCCGGGGGATGCTGGTTTAATCACCATCAAGGCTGTTGATTGTTTGCGGCTTGCTGATGTGGTTGTATATGATAACCTTGTCAATGAAGAGCTGCTGAAATACGCGCCTGGTAAAGCTCGCTTTATTTACGCCGGGAAAAAAGGCGGCGATCACACATTATCCCAGGATGCCATTAATGATTTGCTGGTTCAGGAGGCGAAGGCCGGTAATATTGTTGCACGGCTCAAAGGAGGGGATCCTTTTATTTTCGGGCGCGGGGGTGAAGAGGCGGAAAAACTGGTTGAAAATAACATTCCGTTTGAAGTCGTTCCTGGTGTAACTTCGGCGATTGCCGTCCCTGCCTATGCGGGTATCCCTTTGACGCACCGCGGCCTCACTTCCACAGTGGCGTTTATTACAGGTCACGAAGATCCGACCAAGGACAAAAGCGATATTGACTGGCAGGCGTTGACTGGTATCGGCACACTGGTTTTTTTAATGGGCGTAAAGAACATCGGACAGATTACCGAAACGTTGATCTCGCATGGTAAATCGCCCGATACACCGGCTGCGCTGATTCGGCAGGGGACAACAACGCAGCAGGAAACTATTGCCGGTACTCTGGGTAATATTGCAGGACTTGCACAGGCGACGAAATTTTCGCCTCCGGCCATTCTTGTTGTAGGCCTTGTTGTTGACTTGCGCGACACTTTAAGCTGGTTTGAACAAAAGCCCCTCTTCGGCAAGGGTATTGTCATCACCAGGCCGGAAAGACAGGCAGACGACTTGGCTGTAAAGCTTTTAGCCGAAGGAGCGCATCCCATTTCATTTCCGACAATAAAGATTGTTCCACCAGAAGATTGGCGGGAGTTCGATTGTGCCATTGATAAACTTTCAACCTATAACTGGCTGATATTTACCAGTGCCAATGGCGTGCTGTTTTTCTTTGAGCGCCTGCGAAAGAAAAATAAGGACATCCGTGACCTGAAAGGAATTAATATTTGTTGTATCGGCCCCGCAACGGCCAGACAGATTGAAGACAAAGGGATCAAAGTTGATCTTGTTCCAAAGCAGTTCATCGCGGAAGGGATTCTTCAGTCTTTTGCAGTTCTGGATTTAAAAGGCAGCAAAATTCTCCTTCCGCGCGCGGCCAAAGCCAGGGATGTTCTTCCGGAAGGATTAAAGAAACTTGGTGCCAGTGTTGATGTAGTCGCTACTTACCAGACGGTTAATTCCGGCAGGAAAAAAGAAGAGATTGAAGCTTTGATTAACGAAAGTAAAGTGGATGTCATCACTTTCACCAGTTCATCAACCGTGACAAACTTTGTGGAGATTATGGGGGATGATTTTGTATTACCTGCACACATTGATGTTGCCTGTATCGGTCCGGTTACAGCGGCTACGGCAAAAAAGGCAGGATTCAAGATCGATATTTTACATGAAGAATATACAATGGAGGGTCTGGTGCATTCCCTGATCACTTATAAAAAAAACAAATCGTCCCTAACGAGGAAGTAATACCAAGTTGCTTTCAAAAAAATATAAATTTTTGAAAGCTTACTTGGTATTATGCCCGGTAAATAAACACTTTAATGTTTGAAAGCAACTTGGTATAAAGAGTATGATCGGTATTTCCAAATTATATTGCGGGGCAGTGGAGCCTGCCGATGTGCTGCGTTACAATCGGCATTCAGGCAAGCTTCCTTCGCATCTTTTACAATTTTCCGCGGACAAGCGTCCGGTTGTTGTCTGGAATATGACACGGCGCTGTAATTTGAAATGTATCCATTGCTATTCCAATTCTGACGATGTCAATTACCCCGATGAACTGACTACTGAGGAAGGGAAAAAACTTATTGATGATCTGGCAGAGTTCGGCTCGCCGGTAATTTTGTTTTCCGGTGGCGAACCGCTACTGCGTCCTGATTTACTGGAGCTGGCACAATATGCGACGGACAAAGGAATGCGCGCGGTCATTTCCACCAACGGCACGCTTATTACCAAAGAAATCGCGGCAAAGCTTCAGAAGATAGGACTCTCTTATGTTGGTGTCAGTCTTGACGGGTTACAAAAAACGCACGACCGCTTCCGGGGTAAAAAGGGTGCGTTTGATTCGGCAATCGAAGGGATTCGCAATTGCCGCGATGCCGGAATTAAAGTCGGTATCCGCTTTACCGTCAACAAACACAATCTGCCGGATGTCGGGGCCATGTTTGATTTACTAGATCAGGAAAACATACAGAGATTGTGTTTCTATCATCTGGTTTATACCGGACGTGGATCTAAGCTGCGTAAGGAGGATTTGTCACACCAGGAAACCCGCAAGCTGCTTGATTTAATTATGATGCGGACAAGACAAATGTTTGATGCCGGCAAACAGCCGGAAATTCTTACTGTGGATAATCATGCCGATGGCCCGTATCTGTATCTGAAAAAGAGGCAGGAAAATCCTGAACGCGCCAAAGAAGTGCTGGAGCTTCTGGAAATGAATGAGGGCAACAGCTCCGGCCACGGTATCGGCTGTGTCAGCTGGGATGGAGAAGTCTATGCCGACCAATTCTGGCGCAACCAACCACTAGGCAATATCCGACAGAAGTCCTTCAGTAAAATATGGCTGGATGGGGAAAATGAATTGCTAGTTAAGCTCAAAGACAAAAAGAAGCATGTTCACGGGCGTTGTGCCACATGCGCCTGGCTTACTGTTTGCGGCGGCAACTTCCGCGCCCGGGCTGAATCGGCAGGCGACATTTGGGGGGCGGATCCAGCCTGTTATTTAACGGATAAAGAAATAAATAAGAGGGGGGATTAAAATATGCAGTTTCCTGAATATCGTGCTCGTAGGTTGAGAAAAAATGAAAACTTGCGGCGTTTGATTCGCGAGACAAGTTTAAGCGTTGACGATTTGGTATATCCGCTGTTTGCTGTTCCCGGCAAGAGCGTTAAAAAGCCGATTAATTCGATGCCCGGCCAATTCCAACTATCTGTAGATTATATCGCCAAAGAAGCGCGAAAAGCTTATGAGCTGGGAATCCCGGCCGTGCTGCTCTTTGGCATTCCCGCAAAAAAAGATGAAATGGCCACAGGAGCTTTTGCCAAAGATGGCATTGTCCAGCAGGCGGTCATTCGCATAAAAAATGAAGTACCCGATATTATGGTGATAACCGATGTCTGCTTGTGTGAGTACACCAGCCACGGTCATTGCGGTATGCTGGAAAAAGATTGCGTGCAAAATGATACAACGCTGGAAGTGTTGGCGGAAACGGCGATTTCGCAAGCGCGAACAGGCGCCGATATGGTAGCGCCTTCGGCGATGATGGATGGGCAAGTAGCGGCAATCCGCGAAGCGCTTGACGAAAATTCGTTTGAGGATATTCCCATCATGGCTTACTCGGCAAAATATGCATCATCATTCTATGGCCCTTTCCGTGAGGCCGCCCAAAGCGCACCTAAGTCCGGTGATAGAAAGGCCTACCAGATGGATCCGGCGAATTCCGATGAGGCCATTCGTGAAATTGGGCTGGATGTGAGTGAGGGCGCGGATATTATCATGGTCAAACCGGCATTGGCTTATCTGGATATTATATATCGTGCCAAACAGGAATTCGATTTGCCTCTGGCTGCATATAATGTCAGCGGTGAGTATTCGATGATCAAAGCCGCGGCACAGTTAGGTTGGATCGATGAAGAAAAAGCCATGATCGAATCGCTGACGTCAATTAAAAGAGCCGGAGCGGATATTCTCATAACATACTTTGCCATGCAGATGGCAATACTCCTTAATAAGTAAATATTTCTTTACATGAATTGATGATTTTTTTCATTCCGGTCTGCGGAAATGACAAATTAATAAGGATAACCAGATTGAAAAAACCAGAGAAATTGCTAGTAAACAAATTGAATATGATTGCATGGGAAGTGACGCGCAGTTGTAATTTGAATTGCGTCCATTGCAGGGCTGCCGCCAACTGCGGGCCTTATCCGGGAGAGCTTTCCACAGAGAAATGCTTTGAACTTATCGATGAAATTGCCAGCATGTCATCGCCGGTAATTATTCTAACCGGAGGCGAGCCGCTTCTGCGGCCGGACATCTTTGAGATTGCGACGTACGGGACCAGCAAAGGGTTGCGCATGGTCATGGCGACAAACGGTACTCTTGTTAATGCAGCCACCGTAAAGAAAATGATTTCCAGCGGCATTAAAAGAATCAGCATCAGTATTGACGGCAAGGATGCGGAAAGCCATGATACTTTTCGCCAGCAGACAGGAGCGTTTGCCCGCGCGATGGCCGGGATTGATGCGCTAAAAGTTGCCGGAATGGAATTTCAAATCAACACTACCATTACAACTGCCAATCTCAACCAGATTAAAGATATTCTGAAACTGGCAAAGTCGCTGGGCGCTGCAGCGCACCATATCTTTTTGCTGGTACCTACAGGCCGTGGGAAAGATTTGGCCAATCAGGCGATAACAGCAGACGAATACGAAGAAACGCTATTGTGGTTTCATCAGGAAAGCCTGAGTTGCGAAATACAGCTCAAAGCTACCTGCGCCCCGCATTACTTCCGCATTCTTCATCAGCAACAAATTAAAGGGGATGAGCGCAAGAAACCGGCGGGACATTTCCATGAAATGACTCGTGGCTGTCTGGGTGGCATCTCGTTTTGCTTCATTTCTCACGTTGGCCAGGTGCAGCCCTGCGGCTATCTGGAACTGGATTGCGGTAATGTTCAAAAAATGAGCTTTAACAAAATCTGGGAAAATTCGGAAGTGTTTAGCAATTTGCGTAATTTGAGTAAGTACAGCGGCAAGTGCGGCAGATGTGAATTTATAAAAGTATGCGGGGGATGTCGGGCAAGAGCGTACGAGGCGACGGGTGATTATTTGGCGGAGGAGCCATTGTGCTTGTATCAACCGCTTCGCTAGCAGACTGCTGAAAATAGTAAAAAATAAAATCGAATAGCGTAAATCATGGATACAATAGACAAAAAAATATTAAATATTCTGCAAAAGGAATTTCCGCTGACGGAACGACCATTTCAGATCGTTGCCGAAAAGTGTGGTATCAGCGAAGAGGATGCGCTATCCCGCATTCAAAGATTGAAAGATGTCGGAATCATTCGCCGGATTGGGGCTGTATTTGACGGCGCTAAGCTTGGCCGCGTCAGCACGCTTTGCGCGGCGCGTGTGCCACAAGATAAACTCGAATATTTTGTCTCTGCGGTAAATATGAGCAAGGGAGTAACGCATAATTATCTGCGGGATAATGAATATAACGTCTGGTTCACTTTGAACGCCGCAACAGCTCAAGATGTGGAATCATTTCTGGCAGATTTGAAAAAAAAGACAGGAATTACTGATATTCTAGATATGAGAGCGGTAAGGACATTTAAAATTGATGCCACCTTTGAGGTATAGATTTTAAAAATAGCATGGGGGATTGCATGGGGCCAAAAAAAATTAGTTTTGCAGCGATGCCAGGAATAGCTGTGCGGATAATAGTAGCGCCGGCAGACTCTTTCCGTAAAATGCCCAAAAAAGGAGGATTTCTGGAGCCCCTTGTCTTTGCCGGAGTTACGGGCCTTACAGCCAGTATCATCCATGCGATTTTGAGTTTGCTTGGTTTTGGTTATGGAGGCCAGCCCCAATCAGGTTGGGCATGGATTCTTTTATCAATTATTTTTATACCGATTGTTTTGAACGTTTGCACCTTTATCGGCGCGGCCATTGTGTTTTTTTTCTGGAAGCTGATTGGATCGAAACAGAACTACGAAGTATCCTACCGTTGTATGGCTTATCTGATGGCCATTTCACCACTAATCGCGATAATAGCAGTAGTTCCTTATGCCGGTATGGTTTTATCTGTTGTCATTGTAACTTTTTATATAGTTATTGCCAGCGCAGAGGTGAATGGTATACCCGCCCGAAGAGCTTTGCTGGTCTTTGGGATAATTGGCATTGCATGGATAATTGGGATAGGATTAACCATGTTATCACTCAATTCGGAGTATTCAGTTCGAAACCCGACACCCGAACAAGTAAGGAAGGCGGCAAATGAAACAGCTCTGCAATACCAGCGGCTTGTTGATAAAAACAAAAAGCAGGCGGAGGAAGCCAGAGCGCAAACTGTTATCAAATAATAGAGGGGTTACTGTGACAACTTATGACTAATGAAAAAAAAGCGCCGTTGCTGGCGCTGGTTGACGGAAGCAATTATATTTATCGCGCTTTTTATGGTGTGCCGCTCTTGACCAATTCTCAAGGCTTTCCCACCAACGCCATTTACGGATTCACCAACATGCTGCTCAAACTTGTGCGCGATCTTGCGCCGGACTATATCGTTGTCACTTTTGATCTTAAAGGCCCTACCACTCGTCACGAGGAATTCACCGATTATAAAGCAACCCGCAAGCCCATGCCTGATGATCTCATCCCACAGATACCGTTTATCAAAGAGGTTGTGCGTGGTTTCTCCATTTCGATTTTAGAAAAGCAGGGAACAGAGGCGGACGATATTATTGGCACGCTGACTATGCAGTCAAGCGCGAAAGGCTGGCGGACGGCCGTAATATCAGGCGACAAGGATTTGATGCAGCTTGTTGATGAAAATGTCACCATGATTGATACGATGAAAGATAAAACTTATGACGTGGCGGCGGTGAAGGAACGCTTCGGTGTGGGACCGGAAAAGGTGGTGGAGATTCTAGGTCTCATGGGAGATACATCGGATAACATTCCTGGTGTGCCTGGTATCGGCCCGAAGACAGCGCAAAGACTGATTGAAGAATACGGGACGCTGGAAAATGTTCTGCAAAACGCGGAGAATTTGAGAAACATTAAACTGCGCGAGACCATGCGTAAATATGCCGAGCAGGCAAGGTTAAGCCATCAACTAGCCACCATCCGGAGGGATATTGAACTTGATTTTGATTTGCAGGATGCGGCAAGCAGGCAACCGGATAAAGAAGTGTTGGCAAAGCTATTTGGCGAATTTGAGTTTTCCTCCCTTTTGCAGCAAATAAAACGCAGTGACCAAAAAGCCGAAAAACAGGCAAGAGAAAGCAAGATAGTAGATCAGAGGGAATCTCTCCACGCGCTTGCTTTACGTTTGCAGGAATGCAGGGAAATAGCCATAGAATTGATTTGGGAAATAAATCCACCAACAGATCTAATCGGTATTGGTGCTAGTGCCGGCAGCGATGCTTTTTATCTGCCACTAGCGCATACAACCTCACAGGCACAATTACAGGCGGCGGAAGTATTTGCCGCGCTTGCACCAGTGCTATCGAGCGCTAAAACAAAAAAATATATTCACGATCTCAAAGCGGCGCTCGTTTCTCTGGAAAATTATGGAGTGGAAATTCAAGAAGGTGACGATACGATGCTGGCTGCATATTTACTCAACCCGGCCAAGCATTCTTATGAGCTTGAGGAACTAGCCTGGGAATATTTACATGAGCAGTCTCCTACTCCCAAAGATATAGCGGGGGGGAAAGGCAAAACCTATCCACTCAATCTGGTACCGGTGGACAAAATGGCAGATTATGCCTGCACGCGCGCGGATGCTGTATTTGCTCTTGTTCCAGTCTTTGCCGGAAAGCTTAGCCAGATCAGTGCTACCGATCTCTACCGGAAAGTGGAAATGCCGCTTTTGTATGCGCTGGCCGCGATGGAGAAAAAGGGTGTGCTGGTGGATACGGCGCTTTTAAAACAGATGTCCGAAGAGTTAGGTGAGCTTTTGTCTATATCGGAGGAAAAAATCTTTCGTTTGTCCGGGGAGAAATTCAACATTAATTCCCCCAAACAATTACAGACGATTCTTTTTGAAAAACTCAACCTCCGCAAAGGCAAGAAAACCAAAGATGGGTTCTCTACCGATGTTGATGTTCTGACAGAGCTTGCCAAAAGTCATGAGCTACCTGCAGAGATTCTGGCCTATCGAAGTCTGGCCAAACTAAAATCAACTTATGTGGACGCGCTTCCCGCGCTTATCAATCCTGAAACAGGCAGGATTCATACCTCCTACAATCAGACCGTCGCGGCCACTGGCCGGCTCTCAAGCTCTAACCCCAATCTACAGAATATCCCCATTCGAACTATGGAAGGGAAAAGAATCCGCCAGGCATTTATCGCCGCGCCTGATTTTCTGCTCATCTCCGCCGACTATTCGCAGATCGAACTGCGGGTGTTGGCACATCTTTCTGAAGATGATGCTCTCATTGATGCCTTCGCCGAAGGTGTTGACATTCACAGCCGCACCGCATCCGATATTTTCGGTGTGTTCCCGGAAATGGTGAATGCCGATATGCGCCGCCAGGCCAAAGTCATAAACTTCGGCATTCTGTATGGCATGAGCGCTTTCGGGCTGGCCAAAGAACTGGGGGTCACCAATAAAATCGCTCAAGTCTATATTGACGGTTATTTCCAGCACTATAAAAAAGTGCGCATCTATCTGGATGATATTCTGGCAGGAGCCAGGCGTGATGGCTTTGTCTGCACTCTGCTCAACCGCCGCCGTTATCTACCGGAACTAAAAAGCCCGGTTCCCACCGTGCGGCAATTTGCCGAACGCATGGCCATCAACACTCCTATTCAGGGAACCGCCGCCGATCTGATTAAAGTCGCCATGGTCAATATTGATCAATTGCTGACCAAAAAAAATCTTGCCGCCCGCTTGATTATGCAGGTACATGATGAGCTGGTTGTCGAAGCACCGGTAAAAGAAAGAGAAGAAGTCATGGCGCTTGTCAAAAAAGAAATGGAAGAAGTCATTAAACTCAAAGTGCCGCTTAAAGTTGAAATTGCGTCAGGAGCAAACTGGGACGAAGCACATTAAAAAGCAGGCTGAAGCGTTTTAGGCTGAAGGTGGCGCACGAAGAGCCGAATCCGACGTATGCCGGACGAATTAATTTTCTCGTCCCCAAGCACCGGTTTGGAAATGCATTTGCCATAGAAGCTTCTGTTTCGCGACAAACACATTTTCTGTGTTCGTTACCAGCAAAAACAAATAATCTCAGTTGGCACGCGTCTGCCGGGAGTACCATTCCATCTGCTGTGCGCTGCTTTCTTCATCCACATTTTCTTCGGCAATCAATTTCTTGCCGCGTGACGGAGGCAATACTTCCTTAAGTATCCAGAGCTTATCGAGACGACCGAATGTCCAGTATTCTTCAAATGGCGTTACATACTGCTGCTCGGTTAAAACTCTTTTGCCTTTGCGGACAATTTTCTGGGCATGGGCGCTGATGCGGCAGGTAAACTCGTCTTTTGCCGGGTCAGCATAGTTTCTTATCAGAATTAATTCCGCCTTGCGCACGCAAAGATTTCTGTACTCCGTCACGGTGCCTTCCATTTGCCATTGCTCCATCTGCTTGCGCAGGCTTTCTGCGACTTGCGGAAATAAGTCCACCGCCGGAACAGATGCCGGATCACTTGATTCCCTTGCCAGATAGACGTCTAAAAATACCTGACGTGCCCTCTCCAGCATCAGCCCGCGATTCCAGAGCTTGTCTGTCTGCACAAGGAAGTTTAAAATGCGGTCAATGCGTGTTGCTTTTTGTCCGGTTGGTTCCTCCAGCCAGGGGCCCGCGCTGCCTTCTTTTGCGGCGGCATCTTCATAAATTCCTTTAATTGTCTGGTCGGTCAGCATTTCTACAAAGTTATCGTCCTTGAGGATATCCGATTCACCGGACTGCTCAATTTCCCGCAGCAGCCATTGATTTCCTAAGCGTTGAAATATCCAGAACTCCTGAAACTGTGAGGATCGACTGTCCCCGCGCAAAAATTTATCAGTACAGTCGTCAATATAGTAATCCCGCGCGGAAGCTGTGATCAGCGCAGTAAACTCGCGTTGATCCGGTTTTTCCGTATAACGCACATTGACGAGGTCCACATTTTTGATCTGAAGCTCATCAATTTTGTTTATCTCGTTGTTGCGGATCAACCCTTGAAGCTGAGCTGTATGCTGGACAAAGAGGTTATCCATCATCAGAGTCTTCATCGGCGCGTAATCGCGTTTCTGCCAGCATTCTTGAAGCCTGCGAAATGTCGCTTCGCTAAGAACGCGCAATTCCTTCGGCGACAATGCTAAATCCTGCTTGCTTATAAAATCAAGAAGCTTCTCGGTCTTTATTGATTTTTTGGTTATTTCTGCCCGGCTATAGACATAGTCTAAATTCTCGTCTTTGCCCGGTTTCTTGTTTTTTAGCATAAGGATTACAATCGTGCCGAAAATTCCGAAAATAATGAACCATTCAATAATATCATCAGAGGACGATTTACTGCCGGAACCGGAACTCCGGGAACCTGAACTGGAGCGACTGAATCCTCCCCCACCCTTGTTGTGTACCACAAAATCATCCGCGAGAAATGTATGCGGCTGATTCACGCTGAGATTATAAACCAGCTCTTTTGTATCACTCTTTGTTGTTTGGAGAACTGTGGCCGGAATCAGGCGGCCATTATCCCTGAAAATAACACTATCACCTGGACGAAGTCTGCCTGCTTCTAAAAATGTCCCGTCAGTCAATCCCACCGGATGCTCAGTAGTTGTTCGCAATTCACCCAGGTTTGTTTTAACCGATAAAACATGGCTGCGCGTGGCAAAAAGTTTCTCCACACTGGCATTAATGATGTGACCCTGCTGATCAACTCCCTGCACGGTGTCATTTGCCGAAATATTTTCGATAGGAATCTGACCTGCCGGTCTACGGATGATGGTGCCTGCGGGAAAGCATCCGCCGCCGCCTTTGTTATGGACGGCAAGGCTTGCAGCAAAAAATGTGTTGGGCTGATCGGTCTGAAGATTGAAAACACGGACACGTTTATTGATCTTCTGCAAAGAAACGATACGCTGTGGCGAGAGTGCTTGGCCATCCCAGGCGAAAATTGTATCACCGGCTTTCAGGATATCGAGTGTTTTGAAAG